>DAIERN010000100.1 GCA_027346765.1 Chloroflexota bacterium
CCATGACGAAGCGCTTGCCGATCTGCCGATGCGCGATCTCCAGGACGCGTGCTGCCTCTGAGTTGGCTGTTGCGTCATAGGCCGGCCAGGTGGATGACAGCCAGCCGCCCTGAACGGGGCTCGGCAGGAGTCCGACCAGGACCAAGGACATTGACAGGACCAACACGAGTCGGCCCCGTATCCCGCTGCGCGCGGGCGGCCGCATCACGGCTTGCGCAGGATTCACGGTATCCCCTCCCTGCACGTGCTGGGGCACGAACAGATGGCTCCATTGGTTCATTCGAGCGCTGGGGCACTCGATTGACCGGCGTCTGTAACGACTTTACCCGGCCGTGCCCCTAATGCGCAACCCGGCTGTTATGCCCGGAGCGGGGAATCCCGTGCGAGGCCTGCCCTCAGGAATCTTTCAGTTGGTGGCGGCTGGTTCCTACCAGGCGGCTTCGCCGCTCACCTTTTCGGACGCCACGTTGTTGCCGTAGCCGTCAAAGGCAACGACGCTGTAGGAGTACGTGCCGGCCTTCGCCGGCCGGTCGACGTAGCTCGTAGTCCACACGCGGGCCACGATCTTCGTGCCGCGCTTGATCAGGTAGCCAACGGTCGACGGGCCAGAGTCAGTGCTCGGCTGCCAGCTGAGGCCGACCTGCTTGTCGCCCAGCGACTCGGCGACCAGGCCGGTCGGCACCGTGGGCGCGGTGGTGTCGGTCACGTTCGCCGGTGTGCCGTCGGTCAGCACTGTCACCGACTTGACGACGGATCGGAAGCTGCGCGCGCCATTGGCGTCCACGGTCTGGATCGAGTAGTCGTAGTTGCCCGGCAACCACGGGTGATCCAGGAGGGTCGTCATCTTGGTGCCGACGTAGTAGACACCGTTGCGGTAAACGCGGTACTTGAGTGGCCCAATGCCGGTCGCGCCGTCCCAGTTGAGCGCGACAGTCAGCCCGGGCTGAGCGGCGGCGCTGAAGCTCGTCGGGGGCATGGGCTGCTCAACCGGCGCCGGAGTCGGGCTGGGCGTGGCGTTGGGATCAGGTGTTGGGCTGGGTGTGGCGTTCGGATCGGGCGTTGCATCCGGATCCGCTTTGCGCGTCATGTTCACCTTGAGGACTGCCGTGAAGGGCAGGCCCATGGGGTCGGCGCGGTGGATGCGCACGTCGTAGCGCGCATTCAGTGCGCTGACGGCCCAGTTGCCGCTGACATAGATGCCGGCGTGCTTGCCGCCGCCCCAGATGAGGATGTCGCCCGGCCGCGCGTCGGCCAGGTTCGGCGAGACCTGGTTGGGCAGATTCGCTTTGAACCAGTTGAGATAGCCGGTTGCGCCGCGGCGCTTGTCGCCCATGCGGTCGGCCAGGCCGGCCGTCTTGAACACATACCAGATCAGGCCGGAGCAGTCGAACGCGTCCGGGCCGATGGCAGCGAAGCGATACGGCTTACCGACCTGGCGGTGGGTAATGTCCAGCACTCGGGCGGCCTCAGACCCCGGTTCGGCGGTCGAACCCGGCCATACGTCGGTCAGCCAGCCTGCCTGGACCGGGCCGGGCAGCATGCTCACGAGCACGATCGATATCGCCAGGACGAGCATCAGCCGGCCGCGCAGGCCGGAGTACTCGGGGCGGCGGGTTGCGATTAGTGTGACGTTCACGAAAACCCCCTCGATAAGTGCTGGGGCACGATCGAATAAGTGCTATCGCGACTCTGAAACAGAACTGTAATGCGAACAACCCGGACCATCGTCCGGCCTGATTGACCCCACGGTCGCACCACCGCGCAACGGGGTGTTGCTCAAGATGAGGGCCATGAAACGGCGCGCTGTCTGGGCGATGGCCATCCTCACGGCGATGGCCATCTGGCCCGCGCCGAGCGTTGCCGCGGCCCGCTGGACGCCTGCTCTGGGGACCACGTGGCAAATCCAGTTCAGCGGCCGGCTCAATCCCTCAATTGATGCCACCGCATTCGATCTTGACATGTTCGAGACGGCGGCGAGCACCGTTGCCGCACTCCATGCCGATGGGCGCCACGTCGTCTGCTACATCAACGCCGGCGCCTGGGAGAAGTGGCGGCCCGACGCCGCGCGATATCCGCGCGTGGTCAAGGGCCGCGGGCTCGACGGCTGGCCGGGCGAGAAATGGCTCGACATACGCCGGATCGATCTCATTGGACCCATCCTGTCCGACCGACTCGACCAATGTGCAGCCAAGGGCTTCGATGGCGTCGAGTTTGACAACGTCGATGGGTTCGCGAACGACACCGGCTTCCCACTGACGGCGGCCGACCAGCTCACTTTCGACCGCTGGCTCGCCGCTCGCGCCCATGAGCGCGGGCTTGCCGTGGGCCTCAAGAACACGCTCGAGCTTGCGCGCCAGCTCGAGCCCGACTTCGACTTCGCGATCCTCGAGCAGTGCTTCCAGTACCGCGAGTGCGCGCTGGTGGCGCCGTTCGTCGACGCGGGCAAGAGCGTCATCGATATCGAGTACTCGCTCGCGCGCAGCCAGTTCTGTGCCAAGGCCACGCGCCTTGGGATCGCCGCGATGCGCAAGCGGCTGTCGCTCGACGCGTGGCGCAGGGCGTGTCCGTAGGCCCCATCCAAGCCGCGGCCCGCTGCTAGACTGCCTCCTTCGGCGGCGCGGGAGCCCGTGAGCTCACGGCCACAGATACGGCGGAGGTCTTGTTGCCCGATGGCGGCGTCGGTCCCGTGAGACCGGCACGCAGCCACAGACGACTCACGCTCAGCGGAGTCGATCAGGGCACCCGACTAACCTTGAGGGGCTGCGCCTGATGCCCGCGACCGTGATCTGCGGCCTCCAATGGGGCGACGAGGGCAAGGGCAAGGCGACCGATCTGCTGGCCGCCGATGTGTCGGCCGTCGTCCGCTACCAGGGCGGCGATAACGCCGGCCACACCGTCGTGGTGGGCGAGGAGGTCTTCAAGCTCCACCTGGTCCCGAGCGGCGTATTGCACGAGCACATCACGCCCATCGTGGGACCCGGCGTCGTGGTCAACCCGCGCACCTTGTTGACCGAGATCCAGATGCTCAACGAGCGCGGCGTTGCCACGGCCAAGGTGCGCGTCAGCAACGCAGCGCACGTGATCATGCCGTACCACGTGGCGCTCGACGCTGCACGGGAGGGCGTGGCCGCGGAGGACGGCGCACAGATCGGCACCACCCGGCGCGGCATCGGCCCGGCGTACGGCGACCGCGCCTGGCGCAGCGGCATCCGGATGGGCGACCTGCTTGAGCCCGATTTGCTGCGCTCACGTTTGGCGGCCGCAGTAAGTGAGAAGAATGCGCTGCTCGCGTCCTACGGCGCGGCAACGTTCGCGCTGGACGAGTTGCTGGCACAGGCGCTCGACTGGGGCCGCCAGCTGGCGTGGGCGATCACCGACACGACCGCCCTGGTGCAGGGCTCGCTCGCCCGGGGCGAGCACGTCCTCTTCGAGGGTGCCCAGGGCACGATGCTCGACCTGGATCACGGCACGTATCCCTACGTGACATCGAGCAACCCTATCGCCGGCGGGGCGTGCACCGGCGGCGGCATCGGGCCGCTCCAGGTCGACCAGGTGCTGGGCATCCTCAAGGCGTACTCGACGCGGGTTGGGGCGGGGCCGCTGCCGACCGAGCTGAAAGACGCCGTGGGCGAGCACCTGACCGAGAAGGGCCACGAGTACGGCACGACCACCGGCCGCCGGCGGCGCTCGGGCTGGCTCGACTTCGTGCCGCTGCGCTATGCCGTGCAGGTCAACAGCGTGAACACGCTGATGCTCAACAAGATCGACATCCTGAGCGGCCTGCCGCAGCTCAAGCTGTGCACCGGCTATCGCGTCGACGGGAAGCTGGTCGATTCGTGGCCGCTCAACGTGGCCCAGCTCGAACGCGCCGAGCCGGTCTACGAGACGCTCGAAGGCTGGAGCGAGGATCTGTCGTCTTGCCGCTCAGTCGAGGAGCTGCCTTCCGCCGCGCGGCGTTATGTCGCCGCGATCGAGGAGCGCGCCGGCGCGCCCATTGACGTGATCAGCGTGGGACCGGAACGCAACCAGACGCTCATGGTCAACTCGGGCCGGGTGTTGGGCGCGCGACGCCGATCCGGGGCCGCGGCGTGAGCGGGTTGCGCGTCGTGGTCGTGGGCAGCGGCGCGCGCGAGCACGCCCTGGCGTGGCGGCTCGCAACAGAGGTGGGCGTCGCGCGCGTGCTGGTGGCGCCGGGCAACCCGCTGATGACGGCCGTCGCCGAAGCGCGCCCCGACGTTCGCGCGGACGACTTCGACGGCGTGGTTGCGCTGTGTCGGGCTGAGCGCGTGGACCTGGTCGTGGTTGGCCAGGAGGCCCCGCTGGTCGCGGGGCTCGGAGACCGCCTCGCAGCCGAGGGCGTGGCCTGCTTTGGGCCCAGCGCCGCGGCCGCACAGCTCGAAGGCAGCAAGGCGTTCGCGCGCGAGGTGTGCCGCGCGGCCGGCGTGCCCATGGCCATAGGTCGCGCTTTTGCGAGCGCCCGGGGCGCGATCGAGTACGCGGCGGAGGTCGGCCTGCCGCTCGTCGTGAAAGCAGATGGCCTAGCTGGTGGCAAGGGCGTGACGATCTGCGCGACCCTGGGCGAGGCGGAGCGCGCGATTCGCGAAGCGCTCGAGGATGGCCGTTTTGGCGCGGCCGGGGCGAGCGTCGTCGTGGAGCGTTTCCTGACGGGCCGCGAGGCGAGCGTCATCGCCATCTGCGACGGCACCACGGCCCTGGCGCTGCCGGCGGCGCGCGATCACAAGCAGCTGCTCGACGGTGACCGCGGCCCCAACACCGGCGGCATGGGCGCCTATTCGCCGCTGCCCGACCTGCCTGACGCGCGGCTCGGGGAGATCGTCGCGCAGGTATTGGAGCCGGTGCTCGCGCACATGGCCGCGCGCGGGACCCCGTTCCGCGGCGCGCTCTTCTGTGGCCTGATGCTGACCGCTGACGGGCCACGCGTCCTGGAATTCAACGTGCGGCTGGGCGATCCGGAGACGCAGGCCATCGTGCCGCGGCTGACCGCGCCGCTCGCGCCTGTTCTGCTGGCCGCGGCTACTGGCTCGCTCACGGGCATGCCCCAGATCCCCACGATGCCTGACACAACGGTCGCCCTGACCTTGGCCGCCGCCGGCTATCCCGCCTCGCCGCGCACCGGTGACGAGATTCGCGGCATCGACGATGCCCGCGCGGCCGGCGCACTGGTCTTTGGCGCGGGCGTCGCCCAAGACGACCAGGGCCTGCTGGTGACCGCGGGTGGTCGGGTGCTTACGGTGGTCGGTCGGGGCAGCGATCTCGCCGGTGCGGCCGACGCCGCATACGAGGCCGCGGCGCGCATCGACTTTGCAGGCAAGGTCATCCGGCGCGACATTGGCCGCGCGGCCGCGGAGGTAGCCGCGTGATCGCGCGTTACACGCTGTCTGAGATGGGCGCGCTGTGGACCGACCAGGCGCGCTTCGAGCACATGCTGCGCGTCGAGCTCGCGGCACTGCGCGCGGTGGAGCGCCATGGGATGGTGCCGTCCGGGACGACGGCCGCGGTCGAGGCCCGGGCAAAGGTCGACGTCGATCGGATCAACGAGCTCGAGCAGACCACCGACCACGACGTCATTGCCTTCGTCAGCCAGGTTGCCGAGACATGCGGCCCGGAAGGCCGCTTCCTGCACTTTGGGCTCACTTCGTCAGACGTGGTCGACACGGCGCTCGCGCTGCAGTGTCGCG
>DAIERN010000101.1 GCA_027346765.1 Chloroflexota bacterium
CCGGCGCACGCGCGGTGTCTTCCACCATTACCTGAACCCCGAGCGCCCGGTGGATGCCGGGGCGGTGGCCGTGCACGGCCTGACCGACTCCTTCCTGGCCGAGGAATCGGGCCACCATGCCGGACATGCTTCAGGCGGTGGGTCGGCCGACAAGGCGGTTGGTCGGGTGTGGGTGATCGATCCGCTCGACGGCACCATCAACTACGCCAACGGCATCCCGTTCTTCTGTTGCGCGATCGGCCTGTCAATCGACGGCCAGGCGGTGCTGGGCGTGGTTTACGACCCGGTGCGCGACGAGCTGTTCAGCGCGACCGCCGGCGGGGGAGCGACGCTAGATGGCCAGCCGGTGCGGCTGCCGGTCAAGGAGCGGCTCGTCGACTGCGTCGCGTCGCTGTCATTGCCGCGCCGCGGTTGGTCGAAGCGCGACCTCAGCGTGCGCCGCAGCATCCGCGTGTCGCGTTCGATGGGCAGCGCAGCATTGGCGCTGACCTATCTCGCCAACGGCCGCTTCGATCTTTTCATCCAGAGCGGCGGCATGAGCGCCTGGGACATCTGCGCCGCCGGCGTGATTGCCGCGGAAGGCGGGGCGCGGCTGACCACGCTCGACGGCGGTCCGTGGTTCGAAATCAACAAACCGACCAAGTCGATCGGGCTGCTGGGAGCGGCGCCGGTGCATCACCAGACGCTTTTGGAACTTTTGCGATGAGTTCGATACCGGTCGCGGGTCTCAACCACGCCGTGCTGTACGTGCGCGACCTGGATGTGGCCGTTGACTTCTACAAGTCGGTCTTTGGCTTCGAGGTGGTGGACAGGATGCGCAACTTTGCATGCTTCCTGCGCGCGGCCGGCGGCACGAACCAGCACGACCTGGGGCTGTTCGCGGTAGGTCCGGCCGCGCCCCGACCGCCGCGCGGCTCAACCGGGCTGTACCACCTCGCGTGGGAGGTGCCCCGCATCGAGGACCTGGCGCTGGCCGCGCAGGTGTTGAGTGAGGCCGGCGCGCTGGGGGGCGCGAGCGACCACGGCGTGTCAAAGTCTTTGTATGGCCAGGACCCTGACGGCAACGAGTTCGAGATCATGTGGCGCGTGCCGCGCGAGCTGTGGGGCGCCGCGGAAGAGCAAGGCGGCATCGCGCCCCTTGACCTCGAAGAGGAGTTGCGAATTCACGGCGCGAAGGCGGCCGAGTGACGGCATGGCCACCCGCCGGATGGAAGCTATACAGCGACGTCCATCACGGCCCTAACACGATCTCGGGCACTGTCCTGGTCTTGCCCCAGGTAAACGGTGCACCGGGCATCCCGGCGCGTGAGATGCAGGCCTACCTGCCACCGTCGCTCGCCGCCGCTCTCAAGGCCGGAGTTGCGCCGGCGCGCCGTTACCCGGTGCTCTATTTCATGGACGGCCAGAACGTGTTCGACGCGCGCACCTCGTACATCGGCGTCGAGTGGGGCGCGGACGAGGCGCTCGAGGTGCTCGCCGCTGAGGGCATGGAGGCCATAGCGGTGGCGGTCTGGAATCACGGCGATGACCGGATGGACGAGTACAACCCGTGGCGCTCAACCCTGGATTGGCGCGATCGGCCGCAGCCCATGGGCGGCAAGGGCGACGCTTATCTCGAGTGGTTAGTCGGCACGGTCAAGCCCATCGTCGATCGCTCCTTTCCAACGCGGGCCGCGCGCGAAGCGACCGGCATCATCGGTTCGTCGATGGGCGGCCTCATCGCGCTCTACGCGCTGTTCGCGCAGCGCGCCGTCTTTGGGCTGATCGGCTCGATGAGTCCGTCCGTGCGCTGGAGCGACTACAAGATCGTGACGCTCATCGAGGACGCGCCGCTACCGCCGGCACGCATCCATCTCGACATGGGCTGGCGCGAGTGGAAGGGGATGACGCGCGACGCTCGGAAGGTGCGTGATGCCCTGCTGGCGCGCGGCATGGTGCTCGAGCGCGATCTGCACTACGTCGAGGAGCGCAACGCGCGCCACAGCGAGGCTGCCTGGGCGCGCCGCCTGCCCGACGCGCTGCGCTTCCTCCTCGCCGACCTGCGCGAGCCGATCTAGCCCCCGGCTAGTCAGCCCAGCGCGGCACGCGGTTGATCAGGTCGGGCGCGGCGAGCTTCTCGCAGAGTGCCTCGAGGGCCGCGCGGTGAGCGCCCTTCCAGCGAAGATCCTCAAGCGACTCGGAAACGATGGGCACGTCGACGACGAGAGTCGCCAGCTCGCGGAACAGGTACGCCAGATCGAGGTGCTCGCGCAAGGCCGTTGCCAAGGAGGCGCCACCACGCACCTGGACGTCCCAGTGGGCGACCTTCTCGGGTATGTCCTCCAGGTGCTTGTAGCGCGTCAGGACCGCGCCGGCGGACACCTTGCCCCAGCCTGGAATGCCCGGGTACCCGTCGGATGAATCGCCCACCAGCGCGAGGAAGTCGGGGATCGATTCCGGCGAGACGCCGAAGTGCGCGCGGACCGCGTCGGCATCGATGAACGCGCGCTTGCGCCGGTCGTAGCAGACCACCCGGCCGTCCTCGCGAACGCACTGCGCCATGTCCTTGTCGGGCGTCATGATCACCACCCGGTCGACTCCAGGAGCGTCGGCAAAGCGGGCGGCGCCGGTGCCCAGCCCGTCATCGGCCTCCCATTCGACCAGCGGCCAGACGACGACACCCAAGGCGCGCAACCCGTCCTCAGCCTGGGTGAACTGGGCGAGCAATCCGGGGTCGACGCCGAACTCGGTCTTGTAGCCCGGCCACTTGGCGTTGCGCCACGAGCGGATTACGTGATCGGATGCGCAACCAAGGTGAGTCACGCCCTCGTCGCGCAGCAGGTACAGCGTCGATTCGAGCAGCCCGATGGTGGCGCTGGCCGGCTTGCCGCCCGCGTCAAACCGTTGGGGACGCGGCGCAA
Organism: Chloroflexota bacterium; assembly: GCA_027346765.1. The sequence goes on from DAIERN010000101.1 coordinate 2,901, forward strand.
AGTGGGCGCGGAATAGCTCGTACGTCGCGTCGAGCAGGTGGACCTGGATGCCGGCCACTCCCTAGCTGGCGGTCTTGCGTGGCTTGACGGGAACCAGCTGGACCGGCCGCCCCGCCTCAGCCCGGGCGCGGTCGGCGGCGTACATCGCCGAGCCAACGATGCCCGACGTGTTCAGGTAGTGCGCCGGCACGATGGGAACGCGGCTGTCGAGCCACTTCTCGTACTTCTTCAGCTCCTTGCTTACGCCGCCGCCCAAGATGATCAGGTCGGGCCAGAAGTACAGCTCGACCCGCGCCAGGTATGCATTGAACTCACTCGCCCATACGCGCCAGCGCAGGTGGCGGCGCTCGCGCGCGACGCCCGAGATGCGCACCTCGGCGTCCTTGCCGCGGAATTCCAGGTGGCCGAACTCGGTGTTGGGCACCAGGCGACCATCGACGAAGAGGCCGCTGCCGATGCCCGTGCCGATGGTCAGCATCAGCACCGTGCCGGGGACGTCGCGGCCCGCGCCGAATCGGATCTCCGCCAGGCCGGCCGCGTCAGCGTCGTTGATCGCAAAAGCGCGTCGCCCAAGGGCCTTGCCGACCAGCTGATCCGCGTTCGCGCCGATCCAGTGCTTGTCAATGTTCGCCGCGGTCATCACGACGCCGTCCTTGATGGGGCCGGGGATGCCCACGCCTGCCGGCACCTCGGGCGGCAGCTCGACTTCAGCGGCGACCAGGTTGACGAGGTCGACGATTGCCTTGGCCACGGCTTCGGGCGTGGCCGGCTTGGGCGTGTTGATCCGATGGCGGTGGCTGAGCAGCTCGCCCGTGATCACATCCACGAGCGCCGCCTTCACCCCTGTGCCGCCAACGTCGATGCCCAGCGCCGCCCCGCCAACTACAGGCACCGGCTTGCGCACCGGAGCCCCCGACTTTCCCTTCACCGCCGCGCCTGCCGCCTTTGCTTTCGCCATGGCCTCAGGATACGACCGCGATAAGCGCGCACAAAGAGCGCGGCTAGTCCTCCTGCCCAGACTGAGGCGGTGGACTTCGCGCGTATCGGCCGGATCGTTCGCGCATTGCGGATCAAGAAGCGGTGGCGGCAGTCAGACCTTGCCGCGCGGGCGGGCGTGCCGCGATCGGCAGTTTCCAGGATCGAGCTCGGCCAGGCACGCGTGTTGCGGCTCGACCAGGTGCTGCGGGTGATTGAGGCGCTGGGCGGCCGGCTCACTGCCCAGGTCCAGTGGCAGGGCGGCGACCTGGATCGCCTGCTGAACGCCAGACATTCGGCCCTGCACGAGTCCGTCGCCCGGGAATTCGCCGGAATGCCTGACTGGATCCTGGCCCCGGAGGTGTCCTTCGCGATTCGGGGCGAGCGCGGCGTGATCGACATCCTCGCGTGGCACGGCCGCAGCTCTACGCTGCTCGTTATCGAGCTGAAGACCGAGATCGTGGATGTCAACGACCTGATGGGGACCGCCGACCGCAAGCGTCGGCTCGCACTCGAGGTCGCCCGCGAGCGCGGCTGGAACGCCGCGCGGGTCGCGCTGTGGGTTGTCGTCGCCGACAGCCGCACCAATCGTCGGCGTGTGGGCGCCCACGCGACGGTTCTTCGGTCAGCCTTTCCGGTTGACGGCCGCTCCATCCGTGGCTGGTTGCGCGAGCCGGCCGGCACCTTGGCCTGCCTGTCTTTCTGGACAGATGACCGCCTGGGAGGCACTAAGACAGACCTGGCCACGGTCAAGCGGGTTCGGGTCGGCCGCCGCGCCGCGGCGTGAGGGGGCTGCCGGCTGGCGGGTGCTGAGGACTACGCCAGAAGCCGCGCTGCCGATCACTGGGCACGATTCGGGTCGGTGCACCGTGCCCAATGCCGCGATGGAAATCAGTTGACATACAGCAGGGTCGACGGCGGCACGTAAGGGTCGGCGGGCGTGCGGTTGGCAGGATGGGTCGCAGCGCTCTGAGTTAGTGCTCTGCCTGGTGACATTTGGCGAGGTCGGTCCCCACAGACGACGAATGCCCACCGGCGGGGGTGCTGATTTCAGACAGGCACAGCGGCCGCCCCTAAACTGACTCGAGCATGTTCGACCAGTTCGGCGACTTCAAGCGTCAGCTCCCCGACCGCGACGCGGACGAAACCAACGATTGGGTCCAGTCGCTCGACTCGGTCATCGAGGATGAGGGCAAGGCGCGCGCCCAGTTCATCCTGTATCGCCTCCTAAAGCGAGCGCGGCAGCACAACCTGGGCCTGCCGCCGCTGACCGCGACGCGCTACATCAACACGATCTCGCCCGAGCAGGAGCCGCCCTTCCCCGGCCGACGAGCATCTCGAGCGCCGTATCCGCGCCTATATCCGTTGGAACGCCGCAGTCATGGTCGTCCGGGCCAACAAGCATTCGGAGGGCATAGGTGGCCACCTCGCCACCTATGCATCGTCGGCCTCCCTCTACGAGGTGGGCTTCAACCACTTCTTCAAGGGCAAAGACGCCCAGGGGATGGGCGACCAGATCTTCTTCCAGGGCCACGCCGCGCCGGGCATCTACGCCCGCGCCTTCCTCGAGGGCCGGCTGACCGCCGACCAGCTGGACAACTTCCGCCAGGAAGTCGGCGGCAACGGCCTCAGCTCGTACCCCCACCCGCGCCTGATGCCCGACTTCTGGGAGTTCCCCACCGTCTCGATGGGCCTGGGGCCGCTGGCGGCGATCTTCCTTGCCCGTGCGATCAATGGGAGGCCTTCGGCCATCGCGTGGATCACGCGCGCCGGGCCCATGCCAACGGTGCTTGCGATCCTGACGCCGGCCTGG
>DAIERN010000102.1 GCA_027346765.1 Chloroflexota bacterium
CTGGACGTCGAAATTGAACTCGCCGTCATCGAGCTTGCCGGCTTGCGCCAGCCGCTCGCCCAGCGCGCCCAGCCGCAGCGACTGCGCCTCGAGCTGGCCCAGCTTGACCGCCAGCGCGTTGACGTCGCGCTGGGCGTCGCGCTGCACGCCGCCGAGCTGGCCCTGCTGCGCCTGCACCTGCGCGCGCAGGGCGCGCACTTCGGCCAGCGCGCGCTGCGACGGACTGGCCAGCAGCAGTGCCAGCGCGGCGATGCCGGCCGGGTTGTGGGCGCCATCGAACAGGATGTGCGGCCGCCCATTTGTGCCCGGTATCAACTCGAGGCGGCCCGGCCAGCGGACGTTGGCGAGGCCGCGTTCCAGGGCCCCGGGCGGCACCTTGGCAATGCCCGCGGCGTCGAGCGCGGCCACGATGCCCGCCGCGACCGATGCGTTTGCCCGCTGATGCCGCCCCAGCAGACCTACCTCGAGACGCGCGTCGAGATCCTCTGCTGAGCGCACGTCGAGCGGCACTTTGACGCGGCGGGCGCGGCCGCGGATCACCCTGAGCGCGGGCTGCGTCGCGCCGGTCACCGCAGCGAAGTCGCCGCGCTTGATGATCGCCGCCTTTTCGCGGGCGATCGCCTCAACCGTGTCGCCCAGGTATTCCATGTGGTCGAGCGCGACGTTGGTGATCGCGCTGACGCCGCCCTGCCAGGCGTTCGTAGCGTCGAGGCGGCCGCCCAGCCCAACCTCGATCACGCCCACCTCCACAGCCACGCGCGCGAACCAGGTGAACGCGGCGGCGGTGATGATCTCGAACTCGGTCGGTGGCCCGTATCTGCGGGCGACAAGGTCGGCCGCATCAAGCACCTGGTTAACGACGGTCACGAAGTCGTCCACCGCGATGGGCGCCCCGTCGACCACGATCCGTTCGCGATACGAGACGAGGTGCGGCTTGGGTGTCTGGCCAACGCGCAGCCCGGCCTCACGCAGGACGGACGCAACCATGGCTTGGGTCGAGCCCTTGCCGTTGGTGCCACCGATCAGAACGCCGGGCAGGCTCAGCTGCGGGTCGCCCATCTGCTTCAGGAGGGCGCGCGTGCGACCAAGGCCCAGTCGGATCCCGAATCGCCCACGTGTGGCAAGACGAGCGAGGACTGCCTGGTACGCCGGATCAGATTCAGAGGCCACGCGGGGAGCCTAAGGGTTGAGCTCGTCCTCGTAGAAGACGCACTGGTTGAAACGCGGCGACAGGCAGATATCGCTTACGTAGCCCGGCTCCAGATGCACCCCACCGCGCAGCTGGCAACGGGCGACGTTCGATTCCTGGCGCATCAGTGCCTTGAGCAGGTGCGGCGCGGTGATGGGGATGGGGCCGCGCGGTCCGGTCATGTAGTAGTGCGGACAGACGTTGCGTCGCAGGTTGGGCAGGCCAAATGGAATCCGCGGCACGCCGGCGCCGTTGAGCGGCGGCGCGGCCGGCCGACGCAAACCCAGGTTGTTGGCGACGCGGCTGATGGGCATGCGCGGCGGCGCGGGCGGCTCGGGGCGGCCGCCAAGGGCGCGCGCAAGCGTTGGCACAGGTCGCCGCGAGGATGAGTCCATGAAGTTGCCGTAGCGTACACGCACCACTGCCTGTGCGGACGTGCCCGCGCGCACCGGATTAAGTACTGGCAACCCGGCGTCGCAAGTACCGCCGGACGTACTGCAAACGGGCGCGCGGCGCGTCGCCAATGGCGCACGCCGTTACGCCAGCCCTGCCACAATCGCGTCAATGCCGGGACCGTCCCACCGCTCCGCGCGAGCCCGCGGCGGTCCGAGCCAAAGGCGCGCAGGTGCCCAACGCCCGCGTCGGACTCGCCAGGCAACTGCCCCACGCCGCCAGGCTTCAGCGCGCGCGCCGCGTGTGTCCTGGTCGCGCCGCGTGGGCCTGGCGTTCGCGCTGCTCGTGCTGGCCGGCGGGGCCATCGTCTTCGCGGGCGGTGGACTCAACGGCCCAGACCAGAAGCCCGGTGCAAGCGGCAGCGGCGCGCCGCTTCCCGCGCCGCAGATCCTGACGCCGGCCGAGGTGCTGACGCGCGCCACGGCCGTGGACCTGACGCTGACCCGGCCCACCGGCCTGGACCCCGCCACTCAATACACCGTCCGCATAACGGTCAACGGCGCAACCGCATTGGAGCGGCCGCTGCCCGCCCAGGAGCAGTTCGTCGTTGCCGGCGTGCCTTTGAGCGAGGGCGACAACAGCATCCGCGCCGTGCTGGTGGACGGTGCCGCCGTGGGCGCGACTTCCGCGCCCCTGACCATCACCCGCGACACGACGGCCCCGGTGATTCGCGTCACGCGGCCGGAGCCCGACTCAACGGTGTACGGCGAGCAGGTCACCTTGCGCGGCCGCACTGAGGCCGGCGCGACGATCGCCGTCACCGACGTGGCCACCGGAGCTGCCCTCGCCACGAGCGTCGATCCCGACGGGCGCTTCACCGCGCAGCTGACGCTTGCCCTGGGCGACAACCAGCTGCAGCTGTCGAGCCGCGATCCAGCGGGCAACGAGGCCAGCACGCGCATCACCATCACCCGCGCCAGCAGCCTCGCGCTCCTGACGCTCACCGTTTCCGACGATCAGCTGAAGGCGGCCGACCTACCGCAGCAGCTGGACGCGACTGCCTTCATCGCGGACGAGAACGGCCAGCCGGTCGACGGCGCGCAGGTGACGTTCAGCCTCTCGCCGCCCAACTCGACGACGCTGACCTACCGTACGCTGTCCGTGGCCGGCAGGGCGAGCTGGCCGGGCCTCGAGATTGCCAGTGCCGACGATCCCGTGGGCTCGTGGCTGTTCACCGTCCTCGCGGTGCTGCCGTCCGGCACGGAGCTGCGCGCCAACAAATCGGTCAACGTTCGCTGATCGGCACTTGCGGGGCGTTCGGCGGCACCTCGTGCAGGCCGCGCTCACGCGGCACGGTCACCGGATCGGCACCGGCCATTTCGTCGAAGAAGCCGCCTGAGTCCGCGTTGGCCGACGCGGTCCAGCACGAACGCTGCTCGGACCCGGTCAATGGCTCGCGCTTGCGGTCACTGGCGCAGTAGCCCACGCCGCCAACGAGCGAGGCGCGAAACATGGCACACGTGCCGCAGCTGGTCGCCGAGCGCTGACACAAGAAGCAGCGCGACGTCTCGATCTGGAGCGTGCCGCAATGGGGGCAGCGCCATGTCGCCATCGACTTCGAGTCTACGCGGCCTCAGCAGGTCTCGACGGGCGATTTGACGAAGAGATGCACGGGCGAGCCGGGTTGGACCTGGTCGCCGGTGTTGGGATATTGCAGACAGACCAGCCAGTTGTCCTGTGCTTCCGACGGCCACACCACGCCCACGGTCAGTCCGTCCGTGACGATCTGCGCCTTCGCCTGGCCCAGATCCGGCAGCAGGGTGTAGTTGCCGACCGTGACCGGCGTGAGGGTGGGCGTGGGTGCGGGCGTCGGCGGGGCGGTCGGCGGCTCGGTCGGGATGGGCGTCGCCGTGGGCGCGGGCGTGATGGCCGGCGACGGGCTGGGCGTGGGGGTAGGAGGTGGCGTGGGCTGCGGACCGAGCGAGACGACGTAGTCGACAGCCGTGCCGCGTGCGACTTCGATGCCGGCGCGCGGGCTCGTGCCGATGATCAGGGTTGCCGGCACCTGCGGGTCGTACGCCTCTGATCGGAGGCCCGGCGCGAGATTGAATTGCGCCAGGAGCCCAAACGCCTGGGCCTCAGTGCGCAGTCGCAGATCAGGCACCGCGACCGTCTGGCGTTGCGTGGCGATGGTGACGCTGAGCTCGCTGCCGCGCCCGATCTGACCACCCGACGCCGGATCCTGGGCGATGATGATTCCCTCCGCCGCCGAGTCGGTCACCTGGTACGCACCCACGGTCAGGATGAGACCCTTGGCAGTCGCCGCCTGGCGCGCCTGGTCGAGGGTCATGCCGATGACTGAGGGCACGGTCACGGCTACCCCGGACGGCGCCGGCGTGGCCTGCGGGCCGCGGCCGCTGAGCAGCAGGAAGAGCAGCACACCGCCGGCGAACAGCACGAGCACGCCCAGCACGGCGGCTATCCAGCCCCACGCGCCGGCGCCCTGTGGCTCCTCTTCTTCGACTTCCTCTTCATAGGCGATCTGGCGCGCGCCGGCTCCGCGGCGGATGCTGCCCGGTGCCGTTCCGGCATACGTCTGCGGCCCGCTGTGCGGCGGCATTGGCGGCTGAGAGCCATAGCTGACACCGGTCTGCGGGTCGAACGGCGGCGGCGCCATTGCCGCGCCAACCACTGCGCCGGTCGCGGCCGCCGAGTCGGCGGGCGGCGGCGCGGCCGTCGCGCCAGCCGGGTCGGCGATGTAGCGGCCCAGCAGCCCGGCCATGTCGCCGGCGGTGGGCCGGTCCGCGGGCACGCGGGCCAGCGCGCGCCGAACAGCGATATCGAGGATGGGCGGCACACCGCTCTTGAGCGACGACGGCGCGGGTGGATCGCCCGCAAGCCGCGCGACGGCAACGGCGCCGGCCGAGTCGCCGGTCCAGGCGCGCTTGCCGGTGAGCATCTCGAACAGCACGAGGCCCGCCGAGTACACGTCGGACGCGGTCGTGACCATCTCGCCGCGGGCCTGCTCGGGGCTGAAGTAGTGGACGCTCCCCAGGGTCGTGCCGGGCATCGTCAGCTGCGCCTCACTGAAAGCGCGGGCGATGCCGAAGTCGGCCACCTTGACGCGGCCGGCCGAGGTCAGCAGCACGTTCGTGGGCTTGATATCACGATGGACGATGGCGCGGCCATGCGCCGCGTCGAGTGCTTCGTAGATCTGCTGCGCGATGCGGGCGGCGGCGAGGGGCTCGAAGGGGCCGCGCTCCTTGAGAACGGCCGCGAGGTCACCGCCGTCGATCATCTCCATGACGATGAACGGGTCGCCCGCTTCCATGCCGTAGTCGAAAACGTTGACGACGTTGGGATGACTGAGCGCGGCCGCTGCCTGGGCTTCCTGGCGGAAGCGGGCGACGAACGCCGGGTCGCGGCCGTACTCGGCGCGCAGCACCTTGACCGCCACGTCGCGACCAAGCTGCGTGTCGTGGCCGCGGAAGATGGTCGCCATGCCGCCCTGGCCGAGCAGCTCGACGAGCTGGTAGCGACCGGCGAGTACCTGGCCTACTTCGGCCAAGACGTGCCCTCCATGTGGACCAGCGGTTTATCCGCTGTGATGCGTGACGTCATCAGCTCAGGTCCAGTCCAGCCAGGTAGCGGCGGAACTCTGTGCCAAGGTCGGGCCGCTCGAGCGCCAGCTCGATCGAGGCCTTCAGCCAGCCCATGGTAGTGCCCGCGTCGTATCGCCGACCCTCGAAGGCATAGGCGAAGACGTCCTGTTCGGCAGTCAGGGCGTTGATCGCGTCGGTCAGCTGAATCTCGCCGCCGGCGCCGTGCTTGGTCTGCTCGAGCTTCTCGAACACCTTGGGGGTGAGCACGTAGCGGCCGATAACCGCGAGGTTGCTCTGGGCATCGCTGGGCGCGGGCTTCTCGACCACCCCCTTGAGCTTGGTCAGGCGCTCGTCATTGGTCTCCGCGTCGTAGTCGGGGTTGATGATGCCGTAGCGGCTGGTGTCTTCCGGGGGCACTTCCATCACGGCCACCACGGAGCCATGGGTCCGGTCATATTGCTCCATCAGCTGGCCGATGCACGGTCGATCGCCGACCACGACGTC
>DAIERN010000103.1 GCA_027346765.1 Chloroflexota bacterium
ACGCCCTTGAAGCCAGCCTGCTCAGCCGCGATCGCCGTCTCGCGCCACCACGCCGATGAGACGCCGATGGTCGTTGGGTTGAGCCCGATCGGGATCATGGTCGGTGCCTGCGTCAGGCGAGCGAGCTGCCCGCCTCCAGCGCGATCTCGATCATCTTCTTCGTCGCCGCCTCGAGCGCGTCGAGCGACATGTAGTCGGCGCCCACGACGTCGTCGTCCTTGATAAGCGTGTCACTCACTGTCAGGATGCAGCCGCCGCGGACATCCTGGCCGCGCGCCTGCTCGCGCATCGCGAGGTAGAACAGCGCGCTCGCCTCCATCTCGACCGCGATGACGCCGCGGCTGCGCATCTTGGCGGCATAGTCGGAGTCGGGGTTGTAGAAGACGTCAACGCTCTGGACTACGCCGGGATGAGGGTCGATGCCCTTGGCCCGCGCCGTGTCGATCAGCGCCCGCGTCAACTCGAAGTCCGCGGCCGGAGCGAAGGGATCGCCGTGCAGGTAGGTCCGCGTCGAGCCATCGCTTGGCACGGACGCGGTCGCGACCACCACGTCGCCCGTCTTGAGGCCGCGGGCGATGCCGCCGCACGTGCCGGTGCGGATGAACGTTTTGGCGCCCAGCATCAGCAGCTCTTCCATCACGATCGAGAATGACGGCGTGCCGATGCCGCTCGTCTGGATGCTGACCGGCTTGCCCTTGTAGGTGCCGGTGTAGCCCAGCAGGGAGCGGTGCTGGTTGACGAGCGTGGCCTTGTCGAGGCCGCCATCGAGCAGCCCGGCCATCATCGTGGCGCGGCCCGGGTCGCCCGGCATCAGGACAAGGTCGGCGTAGTCACCGCGTTCGGCGCGGAGGTGAATCTGTGGCATTGCGCGAGTCTACGGTTTCCTCCGCAACCCACCGTCGGGTCGCGTGCCGCTCAGCGGGCTAACCGTCCGCGATTTGGCTTTCATACACCCGATTTGCCCCGACCAGCCCGACTTTTCCGGACGGATGTCCCACTTAACGGCAGAACTGGTTCAAAAGGAGCCTGAAACCGCCCGATCTTCCCGCCCAGCCAGTCAAGTCCGGACGGATGACCCGCTCAGCGGCAGAAGGGGCGATCAGAGCAGCAGGAGCGGCAATCAGGAACGAGGCCGCGCCTCGCCCAGCGGCAATCGCCAGAGCGTGTGCCACGGCTGCTCCGGCACGTGCCCGATCAGCCACGCCTCGCGCACGATGTGCTTGATCGGCAGGGCAGCGGGCAGCGCGTGCTCGGCCGCGGCGTAGAAGTCATCGGGCACGTCCTGGGCAACGGTCAGGTGGGGCACCACCGTCTCGTACGCGCCCCCGTAGGGCGGGTAGTCGGGGAATTGGGTGGCAATCGCCGCAGTCAGTCGCCGGAAGGGGTCGGCCGGCTCCGGCGGCAGGTAGACGACGTTGGGGAATCGGGCGACCCTGTTGAAACGCACCGTGAAGGTCGGCTCGGTGGCAATGATCCGGCTGATTGCCCGGCGGACCGCGTCATCCAACCCGGAGACCGGCATGAACGGGTAGAGCAGGGTCACGTGGGCGGGCACGCCGTCAGCCGCGGACGGATCCATCCTGGCGCGCAGCTGCGCGACCGTCGCGGGCACGGCAATCGGGACGATGATGGCGCTCTCGCCCTCCACGGACGAAGCGTATAGGGTGCCGCGACGATGAATGCCGTCGATCTGGAGTTTCGACACGTATCCAAGCGGTACGGCGAGACCCTCGCGGTCAACGACCTGAGCCTGACCGTGCCGGCGGGCAAGATCTGCGTCTTCGTCGGGCCGTCAGGCTGCGGCAAGACGACCAGCCTGAAGATGGTCAACCGGCTCATCGAGCCAAGCGGCGGCCAGATCCTGGTCGGCGGCAAGGACGTCATGGCGCAGGACCCCATCGAGCTGCGGCGCGGCATCGGCTACGTCATCCAGCAGGTCGGGCTGTTGCCCCACCTGACCGTCGGTGAGAACGTCGCGATCGTGCCGCGGCTGCTGGGTTGGGACAAGGCCCGGACTGCAGCGCGCACCGACGAGCTGCTGGCGCTGACCGGCCTCGCGCCCAAGACCTACCGCGATCGCTATCCCGCGCAGCTCTCCGGCGGCGAGCGCCAGCGCGTCGGCGTCGCCCGGGCGCTGGCCGCCGACCCGCCGCTGATGCTCATGGACGAGCCGTTTGCCGCCGTCGACCCCATCGTCCGCGAGCGGTTGCAGAACGAGCTGCTGCGGCTCCAGGAGCAGCTCGCCAAGACGATCGTGTTCGTGACGCACGACATCGACGAGGCGATCAAGCTGGGCGACCTGGTCGCGGTCCTGCAGGTGGGCGGGGTGCTCGCCCAGTTCGGGCCGCCGGACGAGGTCCTGGCCAACCCGGCGTCGCCGTTCGTGGCCAGGTTCGTCGGCGCGGACCGCGGGCTGAAGCGCCTGTCGTTGACGCGCGTCCGCGACCTGCAGCTTGAGCCGGCGCCGGCCGACTACACCGCCCAGGCCGGCCAGCCCATGCTCGAGCCAAGCACCACCCTCAAGGACGCGCTTTCGATGATGCTCGACGCCGACGTGTCCGCCGGCGTCGTCGTCGACCGCCATGGCCGCGTGCTGGGTCTGCTGACCTACGACGCGATCGCAGCGGCGCTGCGCTGACGGCGGCCCCACGCTGATGCTCGACTTCCAGTGGATGGCCAGCCACCTCGACGAGCTCGCCGCGCGCACGCTTCAGCACATTGTGCTCGCGGCGATCGCCGTAGCCGTGGGTCTGCTGATCTCGTTTGGCCTCGCCGTGCTCGCGGTGCGGCGGCGCGCGACCTACGGCCCCATCCTGGCCGCCACGGACATCCTGTACACGATCCCCAGCCTGGCGCTCTTCGTCGTCCTGGTGACGGTGACGGGCATCAGCCTGCTCACGGTGGAAATCCCGCTGATCCTCTACACGCTGGTGATCTTCGTGCGCAACATTGCGGCTGGCTTCGACTCGATCCCGGCGGACGTCCTTGAAGCGGCGCAGGGCCTGGGCTACACCGCGCGACAGCAGCTGTGGCGGGTCGAGGTGCCGCTGGCCGTCCCGCTGATCCTGGCCGGCGTGCGACTGGCGACTGTCTCAACGATCGCCCTGGTGACGGTCACCTCCGTGCTGGGCGACCGCTTCGGCGGGCTGGGCTATTTCATCCTGGAGGGCTACCGGCGGAGCTTCCCGACCGAGCTCTACTTCGGTGCGATTCCGTCGGTCGTCCTGGCCCTGCTGGCCGACTTCGCGCTGGCCCGCGTTCAGCGGCGCCTCACGCCATGGCAGCGCACCGAGCAACCGGTGGTGCCACCGCCATTCGTCAAGAGCGACGCATGGATCTGATGGTCCGCACGCTGGGCTGGCTGAGTGACCCAGTGCACTGGTCTGGCCCCAATGGCATCCCTGCCCGCATGTTCGAGCACGTGGGTTTGTCCGGCGTTTCGCTGCTCATCGCGATTACCATCGCCCTGCCCGTCGGCTTGTGGATCGGCCACACCCGGCGCTTCACATGGCTCGCCGTCAACTCGGCCAACCTGTGGCGTGCCCTGCCGTCGCTAGCAGTCATCGCCATCGTTCTGCCGATCACCGCGGCAATCGACCCGCAGGCCGGTTTCAAGGTCTACCCCACCGTGGTGGCGATGGTCGTCCTCGCAGTGCCGCCCATCCTGGTCAACGCCCAGGCGGGCGTGACCGGCGTGGAGCGCGACATGGTCGAGGCCGGGCGCGGCCAGGGCATGAGCGAGTGGCAGATCCTGACTCGGGTCGAGCTGCCGCTCGCGCTACCGGTGATCGTGGCCGGAATTCGTTCCGCGGCCATCCAGATCGTGGCCACCGCGACCCTGGGCGCGATCCTGGGCTTTGGCGGCCTGGGCCGCTACCTCGTCGAAGGCTTCGCGACGTTCAGCCTGGGCGGCGACGCGGAGGTTGTGGCCGGCGCGATCCTCGTGGCCGCGCTGGTCATCGTCGTTGAGGCGGCTTTCGCCGCTGCGCAGCACCTTCTCACACCGCGCGGCCTGCGCCGTCAGCGATCCGAAACGACGGTCGCTGCGTAGCAAGGAGCGGACGGCACCTGGCCTTGGCCAGGAGCTGGCCAGCGACGCGCAGCAGCGGCCCGCAGGCCGACTGCGGAGCTAGCATCGAGTTCCTATCTGGTCCGCATCGCGCTTCCCGTGTATATTCCGCGAGTTGCGCCGGACTAACCGGATGAATGATAGCAGGAGGTTACCCATGCGGACCAACCGCAGGCTGGCCCTCGGGGCGATCGTGCTCGCGCTGCTGGTCGGTGCGTGCTCGACGGGTGGGGGCAGCAAGCCGACCGTCAAGATCGGCTCCGTCAAATTCGATGAGGCCAAGGTGATGGCTGAGGTTTACGCCCAGGCCCTCGAGGCCAAGGGCTGGACCGTGAACCGTGATGGCTACGGCCTGGGCGACAGAGCGATCGTCGCGCCGGCCATTGAGAGCGGTCAGATCGACCTCCAGCCGGAATACATCGGCAGCCGCCTCACCTACGAGAAGGGCACGTCCGGCCCAGATTCGCAGGCCAACTTCGCTGCGCTGCAGGACAAGCTCACGGCCAAGAATCTGACCGTGCTCAACTACACGCCGGCGGTTGACACGAACGCGTTCGTCGTTCGCGCAGATACCGCGCAGCAGTTCAACCTGACCAAGATGAGTGACCTCGCGGCCGTTCAAACACAGCTCAAGTTCGGCCTCGCGACGGACTGCCCGACCAACGCACTGTGCGGGGCGCCGGGTGGCGCGCTCAGCCAGTACGGCATCACCGCTGAAACGATCGCCGCGGCGACGCTGTTGTCTGCCTGCGACACGCCCATGGCGGACGCGCTCAAGAACAGCACCATTGACGTGGCCGAGCTGTGCTCAACCCAGCCGGACATCATCGTCAACGGCTGGAAAGTGCTCGAGGACGACCTGCACACGCAGCCAGCTGACAACATGGCACCCATCGTGCGCAACGACTACCTGTCGAAGCTCTCCGCGGCTGACCAGGATCTCTTCAAGAAGACCCTGAACGACGTCGACGCGCTGATCGACACGACCACGCTGGCCGACCTGTACAAACAGGTCAGCGTGGACCACAAGGACCTGGCCGCAGTGGCCAAGGCCTGGCTCCAGGCCAAGGGCTTCGTCCCGGCCGGGAGCTGATCACTTCCATGGACAACGGCTACCTGGCGCTCGCCGACTGGCGACGCCGGGTGGCTCAGATCTACGCCGAGTGGCGGCACGCTTCTGCGACCGACCCTCATGGGGCGTGGCTGCGCTGGCGTGGGGCGCGGGACGAGCTGTTCCGCGTCCACCCGCAATCGCCGCTGAAACCCCAGATGAGAGCCCGCTTCGGCGGGCTTTCGTATTTTGACTTCGACCCGGCGTACCGATTCACGGTGAAGTTCGAAGCGGCCGACTCAGAGAGCGATCCCCATGCGCCCGATTCGCCAGCCGGCGGACTGCTCCAGCTGCCGTCGAGCGGCGCCGAGCAGCTCTCGTTCCGGCGCATCGGGCTGGTTCGGCTCGCTGGTCCGCTCGAGGGTGCGACGCTCCCCGTGTTCTGGATGAGCGGCTATGCGGGCGGCATCTTCCTCCCCTTCCGCGACGTCACCAGCCGCACTGCCACCTACGGCGCGGGGCGCTACCTCCTGGATTCGGTCAAGG
>DAIERN010000104.1 GCA_027346765.1 Chloroflexota bacterium
GGCGAGCTGACCGTCCTGGGCACGGACCCTGACAAGAACGGCGCCAGCATTCGCGCGCGGCTGGGTGTCGTGCCCCAGCTCGACACGCTCGACACCGAGCTGACGGTCCTCGAGAACCTGCTGATCTACGGCCGCTACTTCGACCTCTCGTACGCCGAGGCGCGCAAGCGCGCGATGGAGCTGCTCGAGTTCGTCCAGCTGAACGACCGCGCGAGCTCGCTGGTCGAGCCGCTCAGCGGGGGCATGAAGCGCCGCCTGACCATTGCCCGCTCACTCATCAACGAGCCCGACCTGCTGCTGCTCGACGAGCCCACCACCGGACTTGATCCGCAGGCGCGCCATCTCGTTTGGGACCGTCTCTACCGGCTCAAGCAGCGCGGCACGACGCTCGTCCTGACGACGCACTACATGGACGAAGCCGAGCAGCTGTGCGACCGGCTCGTCGTCATGGACAAGGCCAAGATCGTGGCGGAGGGCTCGCCCCGCACCTTGATCGAGCGCTACTCCACCAAGGAAGTCCTGGAGCTCCGATTCCCGGTGGGCGTCCAGGACGGACTCGACGGCGAGCTCGAGGGCCTGGGCGAGCGCGTCGAGAAGCTGCCCGACCGCGTGCTCATCTATGCCGCGGACGGCGAGGCGGTGGCTGCCGCTGCGCACGAGCGTGGCCTGCGGCCGGAGACGACGCTCGTCCGGCGCTCGAGCCTCGAGGACGTCTTCCTGCGCCTCACCGGGCGCTCCCTGATCGAGTAGAGGGACGACATGTCACCTTCGCCCGGGCCTCACGGCCCGGCTACGCGCGACGTACCCATGAGTCGCGCTCCTGAGCGCGCCTCATGGAGTCGCTTGTAATGACGGCAATTGCGGCGCCACGCGCCCGGGGCACATCGTTCAAGTTCCCCGGCCTGCGCAAGCTCGAGCATTCGCTGCTCGTCTACCGCCGGGTGTGGCGCGGCACGTTCTTCGGCACGCTCGTCTCGCCGGTCCTCTTCCTGACCGCGATGGGCGTGGCGCTGGGCAGCCTCGTGCCCAACATGACCGCCTTCGGCGGCGTGCCCTATCTCGTGTTCCTCGCGCCGGGGATCATGTCAGCGCAGGCGATGCAGACCGGGACAGTCGAGGGTTCGTGGCCGCTGTTCGCCGGCTTCAAGTGGCTCAAGACCTTCGACGCGATGATCGCCACGCCGATCACCGTGCGCGACATCGTCCTGGGCCATCTCTATTGGCTGGTGGTGCGCCTCGCCATCGTGACCGGCATCTTCATGGTCGTCGCCTTCCTCTTTGGCGCGTTCTCATCACCGACCTTCTTCCTCGCCTGGCCCAGCGCCATCATGACCGGCGTGGCCTTTGGGATCTGCATGTCCGCGTGGACGGCGACGCGCAAGACCGAGCAGTCGTTCTCGATCATCTTCCGCTTCGTCGTCACGCCGCTCTTCCTGTTCAGCGGCACCTTCTTCCCGATCGAGCAGCTGCCTGAGGCGGTGCGCTGGATCGCCTGGTTCACACCGCTCTTCCACGGCGTGGCGCTGACGCGATCACTGGCGATCGGCCACGACCTGGACCCCGTCACAATGGGCGTCCACCTGGCGGTGGTGTTGGGCATGATTGCCGTCGGCACCTTCCTCGCCTTCCGCACCTTCAAGAAGCGGCTGGTGATCTGAGATGGCCACGACCATGACCGGCTCTGCCGTCACCCGCGTCCTGCCGTTCGGCAGCCGCCACAGCGTTCACATCCTGGAGCGCAACCGGTTCATCTTCCGGCGCGGCTGGATGGTCATCTTCAGCGGCTTCTTCGAGCCGCTCTTCTACCTGCTGGGCATCGGCTTTGGCCTGGGTTCGCTGATCGGCACGGTCGCGGGCCCCGACGGATCGCAGATCCCCTATGCGGTGTTCGTTGCGCCGGCCCTGCTGGCCACGGCCTCGATGAACGGCGCGGTCTACGACTCGACCAACATGTTCTTCCGGCTGCGCTACGAGAAGGCCTACGACGGCATGCTCGCGACGCCGCTCAACGTGGGCGACATCACCCTGGGCGAGGTGATCTGGGCACTGGGCCGCGGCGCGCTGTACGGCCTGGGGTTCCTGGCGGTGATGTTCGCGATGGGCCTGGTGCCCAGCGCCATGGGCATCTTCGCGCTGCCGGCGTCGATGCTGATCGGCTTCGCGACGGCCGCGGCCGGGCTGGTGGCGGTGACATTCATGCGCTCGTGGCAGGACCTGGACCTGTTGTTCGTCGTGACGCTGCCGCTCTTCCTGTTCAGCGGCACGTTCTTTCCGATCACGACCTATCCCGAGCCGCTCCGGATCCTGGTCGAGTTCTCACCGCTCTATCGCGGCGTGGACCTGGTGCGCGCCACCACGACGGGCGTCATCGGCTTCACCCAGCTGATCGACGTGGTCTACCTGTTGGCGATGGGCCTGTTCTTCGTCTTCATCGCCTCGCGCCGCATGGGCAAGATGCTCCTCAAGTAGCAGTCCGGTCGACGTTGGGCCGGCGCTACAGCACCGCGATGAAGCGCTCCACGGCGAGGTCGCTCCGGAACGCGCGATCGACCAACGCCCTGATCCGGTAATGGACCGCGACGCCCTTGTCGTTGAGCGTCGCCGGCGCGTCGGCTGGAATGGTGATCTTGGTCGTGAAGCCTGCCTTGAACGCGGCCGGATCAACCGGCTGGCTGAACAGCACCACGCCGCCCAGCTTGTTGGGCGCGTCGACGTCGGCCTGGAGCTCGAGTCGGCCACCCCGGCCGGCGCCCGCGCCCGGCCAGTTGACGGTCACCTCGAACTCAGAGCCGGCCGCGAGCGGCGGCAGTGGCTTGACGCTGATCGTGGCGTCGCCCGAGCCGTAGACGTCAAACATGGCGCCGTCATCGAGCCGGACCGCGCCGCTCCGGAGGTAGTCGAGGTTCTGCTTCACACTGACGAGCGCCGCGACGTGCTCGTCGCCGCCCATGGCAACGTCCCACTTGGCGTCGAGCGCCCAGACGATCGTGGCGCTGCCCAGATGAGCCGTCACCGGACCAAGACGCGGGGCGGGAAAGTTGAAGTCGGCCTCGAAGGTCTGGCCTGCGCTGAGCTGGGCCGGCAGCGGCGTGTCCGTCAGAGGCAGCTCGTCGAAGAGGCTGCCGTTGATCTCGGTCCACTGCTCGCTCTTGGTGACATTGCCCTTGCTGTCGCGCTCCGCGCGCGACCCCTGGCGCTCGACCAGGAGCGCGCCGACCAGCCGGAACATCGCGCTGCGCGCGTTGATGTTCTTGCGCGCGGTCAGCTTGAGATGGCCGGCCAACGCCTCGCCGATCTTCACCGGCTCCTTGATGGTGATCTCGCCGTCGATCCCGCTGCTCGAGCGCTGGACCAGCTCCTCGAGGCCGATTGCGGCGAGCGGATGACTGCCCTGCGGTCCCCACAGCCGATTAGCCGCCGGTGCATCGAACGGGCTGGGCAGGCTGCCATGCTGACTGACGCCGAAGATGCTGAACCCGGTCCAGCCGCTGAGCGAGTTGCCGCTCGCCAGCACCGCTTCGCGAAAGCCGCTCACTTCGTGCTCCTTCCGACCGAGTCAGGCAGGTTCATCAGGTCCTCCTTGCGTTGCCCCGACCGATTATCGAGCCAAACAGCCGACCCGCCCCGCCGGTGGCAGGCAACCATTCGATCCGCCTCGCACCGACGAAGCCCGCGTAGTCGCGCAGGGCATCGCGCATGGCATCGACCAGGCCGACTTCCCGGCGCGGGCTGATGCCGTCCTGCCACCACAGGCCCAGGATGCGCAGTGTCTTGGTCGCTCGATCGAGGCGCGGCTCGATCCTGCCGACGAGCCGATCGCCGAAGAGGATTGGCAGGACGTAGTAGCCCCAGCGGCGCTTGTGCTCGGGAACGTAGACCTCCCAGATGTAGTCGAACTCGAACAGCGTCGCGAGGAGGCGCCGATCCCACACGAACGGGTCGAGCGGCGCCAGCAAGGCCGCGCCCGGCTGGCCCGGAGCGGTGCCACGGCGCGCGCCATCCAACAGCGGCTGTTCGGCGCTGATCGCGTAGCGCAGGCCGCGCATCCCCTCGACCTGGACCGGCACGATCTCGCCGCGTTCAACCAGCTGCTCGGTCAGCTGTTGCCGTTCGGCCGCCTTGCCGGTGCCGACGATGACCTCCGCATTTGCCTGGGGCGACGTCAACCCCACTGCCCGGAAGCGCGACAGCAGGCGGTGGAGCGTTGCCTCCTCGGCTGATTCCTTGCGCGCAAGCACGTCGGCCGGGACGATGCGCTCGATCAGGTCGTAGTAGCGCCGGTTGCCTGCGCGGCGCGAGATGCCAACGCGGCCGATCACGAACAGCGCCTCGAGAATGGCTCGTGCCGCCCGGGTGGGTGCCCACCACCAATCGACCGAATACAAGTGGTGCCCAAAGTCGGCCGTCGTCAGCGGTCCGCGCTGCTCGATCTCGGTCAGGATCTCGGCAACGACATCGGCATGCTCGCGCAGGATGCCGTCCGAGTAGCGCTCCACGTAGCGCGTCCAGCTGTAGCTGTAATGCGGCAGCTCAGCCATGGGCACGATGTTGAGGCTCTTGTTGTAGATCTCGAACAGGCGCCGGTCTGGTCCATACAGCCAGAGGTCGGCCCATTCGCGCTGATAGCCCGCGATGCGCGAGTGCAGCACCAGGTCGTGGTTGCGTGCGCCGGGCACCTCGAGCGGGTCGAACTGGAGCACGCCCAGCCGCTCGACTGCGGTCAGGACGCTCTGCGGATCGGCGGGCAGCGAACGCGGCGGCGCCAGGCCATGCCGCGCAACGAGAAATCGCCGCGCGGCATCACGCGAAAGCTCGATGATCAACTGTTCCCGGCGCGTCCCTGGAGCAGCAGATAGCCCAGCCAGCCGTACCAGATGGGGCTGAGGACCGCGCCAACGACCGCGGGACCCAACACCAACATCGAATTCGCGTCGAGGACGATCAGGCGGCCCAGGTAGATCACGACCAGGACGACGCCGAACAGCATCCCCAGCCAGAGCAGGTTGCGCGGCAGTCGCGCCGAGGACATGCCCGCCCACGACAGCGCGAGCACGCCCAGGCCAGCCACGCCGAACGTCAGAAAGCCGCGTGGGTCCGCCGGGAACGGCCCGCCAAGGGTGCCCGCAGCCTCGGGGTGCAACACATTGGCGAGGTCGTACGCGCCATGCAGGGCTGCGCCTAGCGTGCCGGCCAGCGCCAGCACCAGGCCCAGCGTGGCCAGCGGTCCGGCGCTGCGGACTCGCTCGTAGACCGCGAACAGCGCTGCCGCTGACAGGAGCCCGCCCGCGACCAGGCCCAGCGCCGCGAGGAGGTCGTTCTTCAAGACCACGAAAGCGACGGTGTAGACGAGCGATGCCACCACTGCGAGCAGCGCCGCCCAGCCCGCCCACCGGTCGAAGCGTCCGTCGCCAGGGGTCGCAGCCATGCCGTGGGTCATGTCGGGTCTCTCCTCTCCTCGCCGGCGCGGGTGGGACGCGCTCAGCGTCCGCCCAGGAAGAGGCGGGCGAACGCGGCGTCGGTCTCGGCCTCGAGCGCGGCGGCCGCCGCCGGCGCCTCGCCGGCGGGCGGCACCAGCGCCATGACCACCGCGAACGCCCCCTTGACGATCACCACCTCGGCGCCGTCC
>DAIERN010000105.1 GCA_027346765.1 Chloroflexota bacterium
ATGTCGGTCGGGTCGGAATAGAACGAATCGCTCGTGGGGTCGTAGCGGGCGACGGTGCCGACCGGCACCCGGTGGTCGAAGAAGTACGCGGCCATCTGGTCGGCCAGCCAGCCTGAGCCGCCACCGTTGTGGCGCATGTCCAGGATGACGCTGCCGACGCCGTTGTCCTTGAGGTATTTGATGGCACGCTCCCAGAGCTGGATGGTCAGCACCTGGTTGTCGAAGAAGCTGTTGATCTGGATGTACCCGATCGCCGGATTGGTCGGCAGCACCGCGAATTCGACCGGCAGCGCGAAGTCGGGCTGACCGTAGAAGGTCGAGGAGTGACTGAACGAGTCGCGCTCCTGGACCACGGCAACACTGGCGGTCTGCTGGGCTTCGCCGCTGTTGCGCCAGGTGATCTCGACGCTGCCCTTCGCGAGCTGGAAACGGAGCGCGTAGCGCGCCTGCTGGAGCTGCCTGTCCTGCTGGGTTGAGAAGGGCGAGCCCCAGGGCACGGTGGCATCAACCTTGGCCTGCGTCGTCTGGCCGTCGATCGCGAAGACCTCTGCGCCGAACTTGATGCCGGCGGTCTCCGCCGGCCCGCCCGGCGTGACGTAGTCGACGATGAACTTGCCATCGTCGGTCTTGGTCATCGAGAAGCCCACGCCGCCGGCGATGTCGTTGGCGAAGTCGTTGTTCAGCAGCGATTGATCGAAGCCCACGTGGGTATCGGGGATCGACCACAGGAAGTCGCGCAACGCGAGGGCGTAGGCGTGCGGATCGTGGGCCGACTCGGCCGCGACGAAAGCGGGCCTGAACTGCGCTGCCTCAGCGTCCCAATCGATGTGCTTCAGATCCGTCCACGCGTACTCGTGGCGGAACTTGTCGAGCATCGAGTCGAACGCCCGGGGGTAGGTCTGATCCGAGAAATCGTCGAGCGCCGCCGACGCCGGCTCGATCAGGTCGATGTTCGGGTTCGCTTCGCGCGAGATCGTGAACGGGGTCTGGTCCATGTCGATGACCGACCAGCCCTGGGCGAGCGCCATGAGCGGGTCGTCGTCGGTAAACAGCTTCTTGTCGTCGCCGAAGCCGCTTGGGAACTGTTCGGTCGCGTCCGGCGCATAGACCAGGTACTTGCCGCCAGTGACCTCGAGGTACGAGTCGGCCGCGTCGCTCACCCGAGTTGACGCGTAGGCGGTCGACCAGCCGCCGCCAGCCTGGTCGCGCAGCTCGAGATAGGGATCGCCCCACGTGTTTGTCCAGTACGCGACCGCAAAGACCTGCACGCCCTGGTCGGTCTGGCCATCGTGGTCGACGTCATGGAGCGAGCCATTGGGGTGAGCGGGCAGGGTCAGCGCGTAGTCGAACGGCGAGGTGAAGAAGTCGGTCGTGATCTGGCCGATGACCTGCGACGCCTCGCTGATCTCGAAGTTGCGGTCGCGCGTCACGAATCCGCCCTGGTCCTCGAGGATGATCTCCGGCTCGGCGACGCCCTGGGTGAAGAAGGTGTTCGAATAGTTGACCTGGCCTGTGACGACGGTGGGCTGATCGCCGGTGATTGGCGCGGTGGGGTTGGGCGACGAGCTCGCGCTGGACGAGCCACTTGAGACAGGGGTCGGGTTCGCGCTCGCGCTCCCGCTTGCGCCGGGCGTGGCCGTGGGATTGGGCGTGGCATTGGTGCACGCGGCCGCCAGAAGCAGCGCGGCAAAGACGGGTGACGTTCGTTTCAGCACGGCTCGTATGGTGTCACACGGCGGATGCCGGAGCCCGCGCCCATAGAATTCGCCCAGATGTACGCAGTTATCCTCGCCGGCGGTGGCGGCACGCGGCTCTGGCCGCTGAGCGATCCGTCGCACCCCAAGCCGTTCCTGCCGCTGTTCGACGACGGCAGCCTGCTCCAGAAAACGGTCCACCGACTGACCGCCGGTGCCGAGCTCGCGCTCTCTGCCGCTGACCTGACCGTGGTCACCGACCAGCGCTACGACGGCCTGGTCCGCTCGCAGCTGCCGTCGGTCGCGATTTTGTCCGAGCCGCTTGGTCGGAACACCGCCGCGGCGATTGCGTACGCAGCTCTGGCCATTGATCGGCCGCAAGACGAGGTGATGGTGGTTTTGCCAGCCGACCACCTGGTGGCGGACGAGGCCGGCTTCCGAGCTGTCGTGTCGGCAGCAAGCGGCTTGGCCCTGGGGGCGTTCGGCATCGATTCGCCGATCGTCACACTGGGTGCCCGGCCGACCAGTCCATCGACCCAATACGGATACCTAATGCCCGATCGGTCGCGCGGCACATCAGGCGACTTGACGGCTTATCCACTCGAACGGTTCGAGGAGAAGCCGAATGCCGCGCGTGCCGGGGAGCTGTTGGAAACGGCCGGGGTGGCCTGGAACGCCGGCATTTTCATGGCCCGCCGGCGCGCGTTTCGCGACGCGCTCACGGCGCACGCGCCCGAGCTCATGGCGGTGCTGAGCGGGGCGGTTTCGAGCGGGGGCGATCTCGCTGCGGCGTATGAGAGGGTGACGCCCATCTCGATCGATTACGCGGTGATGGAGTCGGCGGCCGCAGCAGGGCAAGTGGTGATGGCCGCCATGGATGTCGGCTGGTCGGACGTTGGCACATGGGCCGCCCTGCTCGATGCGATTGTCGGCGGCTACCACGGCGCCGCGCGGGTCGTTCCGTCGGACGAGAGTGTGACGCTGGCGGTCGACGACTTGGCCGTGGTGAGTGACGCCGGCGACGGGTTATGGCTCGCCACTGGCCCCCAAGAGTTGCAGTGGACCAAGCCCATGGGACTGCTGCCTGGGGCGCGGCGGCATGCCGAGCTCGTCGAGGCGCTCCTCACACGGGTGAACTTGAGCCGGGAACCCGCAGAGGTGAACACGTGACCGTCTCGCAGCCACCCATCGTCTTTGGCACCGACGGCTGGCGCGCCCGCATCGGCGAGGACTACACGTACGAGAACGTCCGCCGCTGTGCCCAGGGCGTGGCGGAATGGGCCAAGTCAGCCGGCACCAGTGAGAAGGGCGTGGTCATCGCCTACGACCGGCGCTTTGCGAGCGAGTTTTTTGCCCAGGCCGCGGCGGAAGTGCTGCTTGCCTACGACATCCCGGTCGCGATGTCCCAGACGGCAGTGCCCACCCAGATGACCTCCTACGAGGTGGTCGCGCGCGGCGCCGCCTGCGGAATCATGATCACCGCGTCGCACAACCCGTACCCGGACAACGGCTTCAAGGTGAAGTCGCCCAGCGGCGCCGCGGCCAGCCCGGACATGCTCGCCGTGTTCGAGAAGACGATCCGCGACAACGCGGGCACGCTCCCACCCACGCGCAGCTACGCCGAGGCGCTCGCCGCGGCCGCCGGCGCGCTCGCGCTGGCGGCCGTCACGACCCACCCCGGCCCGCTGTGGACGACCGTGCTCGCCATCGTCGTGGGCGGGAGCGCGGCCGGCCTGGTGCACCTTGGCAAGGCGAGCGCCCGGCTCGGCTCGTCCACCCTCTCGCTCGGGATCGCCAACCCGCTCCTCAGCGTGGTCGAGGACCTCGCCTCCGGGGCGCTGGCGATCCTCGCGGTTCTCGTGCCGGTGCTGGCGCTGCTGCTGCTCGCGCTGCTGCTGTGGCCGCTCGACGTGGGCATCCGCCGCGTCAGCGTTTCGCGCGGCGACCTTGCCCTGGCGCGCGCGTGGACCGGTGCGCGCTGGCGGGCATGGCGCGGACCGGCGCGGCGTACCGAGCAGGTGGGCGAGATGCTCGCGGCCAAGGGCCGCGCCGGTGGCGCCGCTTCCCGCGCCGCGCTGCTCCGGCGCACGGAAGAGACACCGACTGAGCCGACTCGGCCGACTCCACCCGCCCCGACTCCACCGCCGCCACCAACGCCTGCCCCGGCCGCAACACCGCCAACCGACGAACCCGCGTCGCCAGACACCATCGCTCGCCTGCGTGAGGCCAAAGAGCGCCGTCGCGGCGGCTAGCCCGGTGCGGGGCGACAATCAGCCCGCGATGCGGAGAGGCCTGTTCGTCGGGGTGTTGCTGCTGATGACAGTCGGTGGCTGTTACGGCGACACCGGTCCCGGGCCCACGCCGGGCACGATGGACGACGTCATCGGCGCGATCGTGCTTCAGGGCATCACCGTGCAACACCTCACCAGCGGCGACGCCGGCTGCTCGGTCGCGTCGCTGCACGAGAACGCGGTCCATATGACGCTCGTGATCGGGGCGCAGAGCGCGTCACACGAGGTCTACTTCTTCAACTGGAAGAACCAGGCCAAGTACGACGCGGCGGCTGCTGATTTCGCGGCGTGCATGTCAGAGTTCAAGGCGAGCAACCCGGGCGCGTCGGTCACGCGGCTCGACGCCTATCCGTGGCGCGCGTACGGCCCAAGCTGGACCCCAGAGCTCTACACGAAGCTCGTCAATGCCCTGACCTCGGTCGACGGCCAGGTGAGGGCGACGCCGACGCCATAGTCAGTGGCCCAGTAGGCCACGTTTCAGGTTATCCAGCCAGATCCGGCTGATTGGTATCGCCTTCGCCACGCTCCAGGCGCAAGCGCGCCTCATGGGCGAGCGCCTCGTAACGGGCGCGCAATTTCTCCAGCTGCTGCTCGGTCATCTCCTCCAGATCCAGCGTCGCGTTGTGCGCGCCCAGCTGGACGCGAATGAGTTCGTCGAGCTTGATTTGCAGCGCCGCCGTGTCGCGGTTCTGAGTGTTCTGGATCAGGAACACCATCAGGAAGGTGGCAATGGTGGTGCCGGTGTTGATCACCAGCTGCCAGGTATCGGAGAAGCCAAATATCGGCCCTGTCAGCGCCCAGACGACAATGATTGCGAAGGCCAGAATGAAAGCACTTGGATGACCGGCCGCACGTGACGTCTGCTTGGCGATGCGGTTGAAGAGCTCGTCCACGGAACACCTCTTGGTTGAGCATTGGCGCAGGCCCGACCAGAGTAGGCCGGGTTGCGCCAGTCGGTTGAGGGGTGTGATCAGGCTGGCGAGACGACAGGCAACCCGTACAGGCGGGCGGCTTCGATCATGCGATGGTCGTATGTGACGAGCGCCTCGAGATCCGGACCTAGAAGGCTCGCCGTTGCCAAGTGAATTGCATCGAGCGTCCGCAGTGAATCCGGAGCGATCTCCCCGGCTCGACCGAGGACCTCGTCGTCAACCTCGCGCAAGTTGATCCTGGCCAGGATTGCCATGGCGTCGCCCACTCGCTCGCGATCGCCGCGACGGGCCGCACGCATCAATTCCGTACGTAGCAATGCCGATGATGCCTGGCGCGACCCTTTGCCCAGATAAGCCCGCAGGGCGGACGACTCGATTTCACTCAACAGGAGCTTTGCTGCGGCTGAGGCGTCGAGATAAAGCGCCGCCACTAGATGGTGTCCTCACGCAACTCGTCAAGGATCTGTTGAGTAGAGGGGGATCCGGGCGGTAGCGGCTTTGGGGGTGGCAGGTCTTCCAGGCGGCCGATCGCCCGTGTGGCCTTGCCTTCTGCGATCCAGCGATCCAAGACACTCATGGGTCGGGGCAGAGGCGTGAGCTGCGCCACCAGACGACCGCGGTCAGTGACCTCGATCACCTCGCCCTTCTCGTGATAGCCGAGGAAGAGGCGATCTTTTAGCGGACTGACGCCTGGTTGGTTGCTGCCG
>DAIERN010000106.1 GCA_027346765.1 Chloroflexota bacterium
CTCCGTATCGATCGTCAGCTCGAGTGAGTCACCGGCCACCGGCGGCTGCGTGATCTCGACGGTACGCACGATCCTGCCTGACGCGTCACGTTCGACCGTCTCCTGACCGTAAGTGCCGCGCAGAACGCTCTCGAACGTGTCTTCAACGCCCGTCTGGCCTATCTCGTCGTCCGCGAGATAGCCCTGGTCGGCGAGCTGACTGAACTGATCAGCGCTGATGGGTGAGACGTAGCCCATCACGTGCGAGAGCAGGGGTCCGTATTCGTATTCGCGTTGATCCTCAACGGCAATCTCGACGCCGGGCAGGTTGCGACTCTCTTCAACGATGATCCGCGCGGCGTCGCTCGAGATGTCTGACGCGATGCGCACCAGCTCGAAGCGCTGGCTGGCGTACTTGTCGACCGCGGCGATGATGTCGGCCTGGTCCAGGTTGAGCAGGGTGGCGAGGCGTGAGGCGACGCTGTCGCGCTGGCTGAAGGGCAGGTCGGCGGGCCGGATGTACGCCACGTAGGTGGGAACGTTGATCGCCAGCTCGCGCCCGTTGCGGTCGTAGATGATGCCGCGCGACGACTTGATGGGGATCTTCTTGTTCTGGTTCTGCTCGGCCAGATCGGTGTAGTAGCCGCCCTGAACGGCCTGCATGTAGAAGAGTCGGGTGGTGAGCGCGCCGACCACCAGCACGACGATCAGTCCAAAGACACCGAAGCGCACTCCCAGCCGGTTCTGCGGCGGTTCAGGGCGCCCCAGCACGTAGTCAGCCACGCGCCAGGCCCAGCTTGTTAGCGGGGTTGGTCACCAGTCGGCCCGCTCGGGCGTGCCAAAGCGCCGGTCGATGGCGGTGAAGAGGGCTGCGACGACGATGGCCACGAGGCCGTTCATGAACGCTGCGACGAGCACGCTCGTGAGCGAAAAGGCCAGCGGCACGCCTTCGGTCGCGACCAGGATTACGGCCATCAGGCCGTGCATCAGCGGCGTCAGGACGACGACCATCGCGACCGCCAGCCAGCGCCGGCTGGGTCCGCCGATGCGCGCGACCACGATCGCCAGACTGAGCACGAGCAGCAGCGTGAGAGTCGCGGCACCAAGCGGTCGGTCGGGGATGAGCAGGTCGATCAGCATCCCGCCAAGGAACGCGGCCGCCAGTCCGTCTTCCACACCCAGGACAATCGTCGCGCACACGGCGCAGACGAGGACGAGATCCGCGGTCGCGCCGGCGATCGGGAGCTCCGGCAGCACGGTCGCCTCAAGAAGCGCGGCGATCAATGTGAACAGTGCCGCGAAAGGAATGGTCAAACTGGACTCCGAGGTGCGTTGGCCGCACGGCGATCGCGCAGTGGCGCGTGGTCCGGCCGAGTATAGGCGGGGTCCCTGAGAGTCCCGGCGGACCGCCCCAGAGACACCGTTTCACGTGAAACGACAGTTCCATTGACGCGCCAGAGCAGGTCTTTTGTTTCACGTGGAACGCATGTATGGGCTGAGCGTGAATTGAGCGTGAAGTGGTCGCAAATCCCGGGTGAAGCGCGCGTCCGGACAATGGGCGCCGGGCGCCTTTCCGATAGAATCAAGGGACGTGAATACTGCGTTTTGCACCGGCCGCTGAGTGGGCGACATCATCGCTTGCGCTAACCAAAAAGGCGGCGTTGGCAAGACCACCACGGTGATCAATCTGGCTGCGTACCTGGCTCTGGCGGGACGCCGCGTGCTGGTGGTCGACCTCGACCCCCAGGGCAACGCAACGAGTGGCCTCGGATTCGATCGTCAAGGTGGCGCCAGCTCGGTCTATCCCGCCCTGGTCGACCCTGATTGCGTCCGATCTGTTGTCCAGTCGACGCAGATTGACCGCCTGTGGCTCATTCCGTCCGGCCAGGATCTCGCCGGCGCCGAGATTGAGCTCGTCGGGGTTCCCCAGCGCGAGCGCAAGCTCGCTGCGGCCCTAGCCAGACTGCGCGACAGCTACGACTTCATCCTCCTGGATTGCCCGCCAGCCGTCGGGCTGCTGACGGTGAACGCCCTGACGGCAAGTGACAGTGTCCTGGTGCCCATCCAGTGCGAGTACTACGCGCTCGAAGGTCTAGGCCAGCTGCTGGCCACGATCGATCTTGTGCGTGACAACTTGAATCCACGGCTGCGCCTGTCCGGTGTGCTGCTGACGATGTACGACTCACGCACGACATTGAGCTCGGACGTCGCGGCCGAAGTCCGCCGGCACCTTAATGGAAGGGTGTACGAGACAGTCGTGCCACGCTCTGTGCGCCTTGCCGAGGCGCCGTCGTATGGCCGGCCCATCCTGCGCTACAGCCCGGAGTCGCGCGGCGCACAGGCGTATGCCGCGCTGGCCGATGAGGTGCTGCGCCGCCACCCGGCGTCGTCAGTCATCGAGCCGCCCGCGTGGGTCGGCGCATGACCGCCGAGATGCGCCGGCCCAGCGGCCTGGGGCGTGGCCTTGCGGCGCTGATCCCGCAGCGCGACGAGCCGGCGACTTCGGTCGAGCTGCCGATCGCCGCGATCAGCCACAACCCGTACCAGCCGCGCAAGCGCTTCGAGCAGAACGCGCTTTCCGAGCTCGCCGACAGCATTGCCGAGCACGGTGTCCTGCAGCCAATCCTGGTGACGCCCAGCGCCGACGGCTATCGGCTCATCGCCGGGGAGCGCCGGCTGCGGGCCGCCCAGATGGCCGGGCTTGACCGCATCCCGGCGCTCGTGCGCAGCGCCGATGAGGGCGCCCAGCTGGCCTGGGCCTTGATCGAGAACCTGCAGCGATCCGATCTCAACCCGTTGGAAGAAGCGCAGGCCTTTCGACAGCTGGTCGACGACTTCGGGCTGACGCACGACGAGGTGGGGTCACGCGTTGGGCGGTCGCGCTCGGCGGTGGCGAACACGCTGCGTCTGCTCGATCTGGACCAGCGTGTCCAGGTGGCGCTGGCCGACGGCCAGATCAGCGAAGGTCACGCCCGCGCGCTGGCCGGCCTGCCCGACGCCGCACGACAAGCCGAGGCGCTATCTGAGGTACTCTCCGGTGGCTTGTCGGTGCGGCAAACGGAGGAACTCGTACGCCGTTCGATTAAGGCGAAACCCAGGACGAGGGGCTCAAAGCCGGCGCGCCCTGCCGACCTCGAGCGGGTCGAACGCGGCCTGCGCGAGGCGCTGGCGACAAAAGTGACGCTCAGCACGAGCCGCAAGGGGGGCAAGATCACGATCGAGTACTACACCCAGGAAGAGCTCGAGCGGCTGTACGAGCGGCTCACCGGTG
Organism: Chloroflexota bacterium; assembly: GCA_027346765.1. The sequence goes on from DAIERN010000106.1 coordinate 3,251, forward strand.
GCGCGGCGTGACCGACCAGCTCACGAAGTCAACGGCGCCGGCGGGCTCGCGCAACGGCCGCAAGGCCAAGGGCGCGGCGGATGGCACTTACACCGCGGAAAGCATCCAGGTCCTGGAAGGCCTCGAGGCCGTTCGCAAGCGGCCGGGCATGTACATCGGCTCAACTGATGCGCGCGGCCTGCACCAGCTGATCTGGGAAGTCGTCGACAACTCCATCGACGAGGCGATGGCGGGCCACGCGACCCTGATCGAGCTGACCATCAACGCCGACGGCAGCGTCACCAACCGCGACAACGGCCGCGGCGTGCCTGTGGGCAAGCAGAAGCAGACGGGGCGCGACGCGCTCGAGGTGGTCCATACCGTGCTGCATGCCGGCGGCAAGTTCGGCGGTGGCGGCTACAAGGTGTCGGGCGGTCTGCACGGCGTGGGCGTCAGCGTGGTCAACGCGTTGTCGGAAAGCCTGCGCGTCGAATCGGCCTTTGGCGGGCAGGTCTGGTTCCAGGAATACGAGCGCGGCAAGCCCACGACGAAGGTCACCGCCATCGGCCCCAGCAATGGCCGGACCGGCACCATGACCTCGTTCAAACCTGACGCGCAGGTCTTCGAGACGCTCGAGTGGAACTTCGAGACCGTCGCCCAACGACTGCGTGAGTCGGCGTATCTCAACAAGGGCCTGTGGATCAAGTTCGTCGACGAGCGGCCCTCGCCGCGGCGCGAGAAGAGCTTCTACTTCGAAGGCGGCCTGGTGTCCTTCGTGCGCCACCTCAACCGTGGCCGCGACGTCCTCCACCCGCGGCCCATGTACGCCGAGCGGCGCGACGGCTCCACCCAGGTGGAAGCGGCGATCCAGTACAACGATGGCTACAGCGAGAACGTCTTCGCCTTCGCCAACAACATCAACACAGTCGATGGCGGAACTCACGTCACCGGCTTTCGCGCCGCCCTGACCGCGTCGCTCAACGACTACGCCCGCAAGAACGCGATCCTCAAGGACAACGACGCCAACCTGTCGGGCGACGACGTGCGCGAGGGCCTGACCGCGGTCATCAGCGTCAAGCTGACCGACCCCCAGTTCGAGGGCCAGACCAAGGCCAAGCTGGGCAACGCCGACGTCAAGGGCCAGGTCCAGGCGGCGGTCACCGAGGGCATCAACCAGTATCTCGAGGAGAACCCGCAGGACGCGCGGCGCATCATTGAGAAGTCGCTCACCGCGGCGCGCGCCCGCGAAGCCGCGCGCAAGGCACGCGACCTGGTCATCCGCAAGAGCGCGCTCGAGGGCTCGGCGCTACCCGGCAAGCTGGCCGACTGCCAGGAGCGCGACCCGGCGCGGAGCGAGCTGTTCATCGTCGAGGGTGACTCGGCTGGTGGCTCGGCCAAGCAGGGCCGCGACCGTCATTTCCAGGCCGTGTTGCCCATGTTCGGCAAGATGCTCAACGTCGAGAAGGCGCGCATCGACAAGGTGCTGTCGAGCGAGAAGATCCGGCCGCTGATCATCGCCCTGGGCGCGGGCATCGGCGAGTCGCTCGACATGGCCAAGCTGCGCTACCACAAGATCATCCTGCTGGCCGACGCGGACGTGGACGGCGCTCACATCCGGACGCTGCTCATGACCTTCTTCTATCGGCATATGCCCAGCGTCATTGAGAACGGCCATCTGTTCATCGCCCAGCCGCCGCTGTTCCGCGTCAGCACCGGCAAGGTGACGCGTTACGCCAAGGACGAGGCGGACCGTGAGCGCGTGGTCAAGGAGTTCAAGGCGAAGAACCTGACCATCCAGCGCTTCAAGGGCCTGGGCGAGATGAACGCCGAGCAGCTCTGGGAGACGACCATGAGTCCGGCGACGCGGACGCTGCTCCGGGCGGACATCGAGGACGCCGCCGAGGCCGATCGCATGTTCAGCACCCTGATGGGCGAGAAAGTCGAGCCGCGGCGCGACTTCATCAAGGCCCGCGCGCGCCAGGTGCAGAACCTTGACATCTGAGACGAGCCTGCGCGCGCAGGCGCTGGTCGCCGAGCGGCTGCCCCAGGCACGCGGCCTGGGCGAGGCGCTGGGAGAGCTCACCGATCAGCCCGAGGAGTTCGTCACGGTCGCGCGCGAGGGACTGACGCAACTGGCCGACGAGCCGTACCGCGCTGAGCAGTGCCGCGTCGCGCCCGGTTCAGGCGCGGTCTTCGGCGTGCGCAACCCGTTGCTCGCGGCCGTCACCCGCCAGGTGCGCGCTGCGCTACGCGAGGGTTCGCCGTCGAGTGCCCTGTGGCTCGCCGAGAGGCTCGTGGCGGAGCCCGAGCGCGAATTCACGCTCATCGCTCACGCGT
>DAIERN010000107.1 GCA_027346765.1 Chloroflexota bacterium
GAAGACCGCGGTCTCCGGTGTCGCGACCTACGCCGGCTGCTCCCTGACGGCGGCGGGCTCGCGCACGCTCACCGCGACCACGACCGGCCTGACGGCGAACACGGCGACGAGCGACTCGGTCACGGTGAGCGCCGCCTCCGCGACGATCGACGGGCCCGCGGACGCGGCGACGGTCACCGCCCGGTTCACCGCGGCGCAGGTCGCGCAGCTGCTCTCGGTTGCGGCCGCGCACAACGGGCTGACGCTCGACAAGGTGGACGTGACTGACTCCGGCGTCAGGGTCACGGTGCACGGCATCGAGGCCGCCGCCAAGCTGAGCGTGCGCGGCGGCGCGTTGCTGCTCGATCCCGGCGCAGGTGGAACGCTCGTGCTGATCCAGCCGGCGGCGCGCGACCCGTGGCGCCTGACCGACGTCTGGTTCAGCGCCAACGGCATGAATCTCGCCGGCACGGTCGACATCGCGCGGATAGTGGCTGACCTGTCGGGCGGTGGCGGCTGATGGTGACTAGACTCGGTCCCGCTCACGGATTCCAGCGCTCGAGGCAAGCGTGATCCACCTCAGCCAGGTCATCGGCCGGCCGGTCCGCGACCAGAACGGCGAATCGATCGGCAAAGTGGCCGACCTGATCGTCGCCGTGGGTGAGCGCTACCCGCCGGTGACCGGCCTCGTCATCGACACCGACAAGCGCCAGATCTTCCTGCCCTGGTCATCGGTCGCCGCCGTGGATACGAGCGGCGCACGGCTCTCGACATCGCAGCTTGACATCACCAAGTTCAGCCAGCGCCAGAACGAGATCCTGCTGAAGCTCGACCTGCTCGACAAGCAGATCGTCGACATCGACGGGCGGCGCGTGGTGCGCGTCAACGACGTCAGCCTGGACGAGGTCGAGGGCGCGCTCCGCCTGGTGGCGGTCGACGTGGGCACCGCGGGGCTGCTGCGCAGGTTGGGCATCGAAGGCCCGTATCGCACTCTAGCGCGCGGCCTGGGCCGCCCTACCGGCGAGCGCTACATCGACTGGGAGGACGTCGATCCACTGGAAAGCACCATCGCCGCCGTGAAGCTGCGTGTGCCCCATGCGGGACTGGCCGAGCTGCACCCAGCCGACCTGGCGACGATCATCGACCAGCTCACGCCACGCGACCGTGCAGGCGTGCTGGCATCGCTCGATGACGAGGCGGTGGCCGACGCGATCGAGGAGCTCGAACCCGAATCGCAGGTCGACGTGCTGGAGGAGCTTCAGCCCGATCGAGCCGCGGACATCCTCGAGGAGATGAGCCCCGACGACGCGGCCGACCTGGTCGCCGACCTGTCCGACTCCACCCGGGCGGAGATCCTGGCGCTGATGGAGAAGACCGAGGCGGACGAGGTCAAGGAGCTGCTGGGCTACCCCGAGGAAACTGCCGGCGGCATCATGACCACCGAGTACATCGCGGTGCCGGCCACGCTCACGGCCGCCCAGACGATCGACAAGCTGCGCTCGCTCGAACCATCGGCAGAGACGATCTACTACGTCTATGTCGTGGACGACGACGGCAAGCTTGTCGGCGTGCTGTCGCTGCGCGACCTGATTGTCGCCCAGCCCCAGACCGTGATCCGCGACGTGATGATCGATGAGCCGGTCGCCGTGGGGGTTCTCGATCACCAGCGCGAAGTGGCCAACCTGGTCGCGCGCTACAACCTGCTGGCGGTACCCGTGGTCGACGATGAGGGGCGGCTGGAGGGCATCGTCACGGTCGACGACACGCTCGATTCGCTTCTTCCCGTGGGCTGGAAGAGCCACCTGCCGCGCCGCTTCCCGGGCAGCACCCGGTGACCGCGGCGCCACGCGACGTCGCCCGCCAGACCGGGCCGCGCCGCTTCGGGCGCCGGATGCGTTTCGCCGCCGTCCTGGCGGTGCTGGGCCCAGGCATCGTCAGCGGCTTCGCCGACAACGACGCTGGCGGCATCACCACCTACTCGCTCGCCGGCGCCAAGTTCGGCTACGACCTGCTGTGGGTGATCCTGGTCACCCAGCTGGCGCTGTTCGTGACCCAGGAGATCGGTGCGCGGATGGGCCTCGCCACCGGCCAGGGACTGACCGGGCTGATTCGCGAGCGCTTCGGCGTGCGCTGGGCGGCGTTTGCCGCATTCACGATGATCGCCGCCAACCTGGGCTCGACGGTGTCCGAGTTCGCCGGCATCAGCGCCGCGCTCTCCCTGTTTGGGGTACCGGTGCCGGTCAGCGCGGGCCTCGCCGCGGTGGCGGTGATCACGCTCATCAGCTGGGGCAGCTTCGGCCGCGTCCAGTACGTGTTCGTGGGCATCGGCCTGCTGGTGTCGATCGCCTACGTCGTGTCAGCGGTGCTGTCGCAGCCGGACTGGTCGGTCGCGGCCATCTCATTGATCGTGCCGCACGGCACGTTCAGCGGCGCGTACATGCTCGCGGTCGTGGGTACCGTGGGCACCACGATCACCCCGTGGGGCCAGGGCTTCATCCAGGCTTACGTGGTGGACAAACGGCTGCGGCCAGAGGAGCTCGCGGCTGAGCGGCTCGACGTGCTGATCGGCGTGCTGATCACCAACGTTGTTGCCGCGTTCATCGTCATCGCGTGCGCGGCGACGCTCTTCACCGTTGGTCAGCGCGACATCACCGACGCCGCGCAGGCCGCGCAGGCCCTGGGACCCATCGCCGGGCCGGTCGCGTCGACGCTGTTCGCGATCGGACTTCTGGCCGCGTCGCTGTTAGGGCTGGGCGTCGTTCCGCTGGCGTCGGCGTACACCGCCTGCGAGGCCTTCGGTTGGGAGCAGGGTGTGGGTTGGCGGTTGCGCGAAGCGCCGGCCTTCTACGGCCTGCTGGCGTTCTTCATCGGCTTCGCGGCGCTGTTCATGCTCATCCCCGGACTGCCGCTGATCCAGGTCATGTTCAGCGCCCAGGTGATCAACGGCCTGCTGCTGCCGGTGATCCTGGTGTTCGTGATGCTGCTCGCGGGCGACAAGCGGCTGATGGGCAATCTCGTCAGCGGCCGGATCAACCTGGCGCTGGGCTGGCTCGTCACGGTGATGCTCATCGTGATGTCGATCGTGCTGGTGCTGACGGCCTTCAGCGGCTAAGGCTGGTGGGCGAGGCCGGATTTGAACCGGCAAGCCGCTTTCGCGGCACGGGGTTCTAAGCCCCGCGCGTATGCCTGTTTCGCCACTCGCCCCGGAATTCGAGTCTAACGGCGTCTCAACCCAGCGGCTGGATCACCGGCAGTCGCCGTGCGGAGGCCGCAGGCGCGACCCGCGCAACCGGGTTGAGCTGCCCGGCCAGCTCCTGGAAGCGCGCCACGGCTTCTGGCCGCAGCTGGTAGTAGACGAACGAGCCACGCCGCTCCGAGCGCACCCAGCCGGATTCGCGGAGAACCTTCAGGTGGTGGCTGACCGTGGGCTGAGCCACCTCGCAGCATGCCGTGAAATCGCACGCGCACACCTGCTCGCCGCTCGCCAGCTGGCGCAGGATCGCCAAACGGCTCGGATCCGCCGCACCGCGCAGTAGGAGCTCGTCTGGGTCAGCGGGCTGCTTCATGACAAATATCATATTGACAAACATCGATATTGGCAACTATCAATATCGCCATGACAACGACAGCCGTCGCCCCGGCGACCATCGACACGACCGATTCCACCCAGGCCATCCATGAAGAGGTCCGCGCTCGCTACGCCGCGGCCGCGGTGACCGCGCAGTCCGGTTGCTGCGCCGCCGACGGCGACGAGGCGCCCGGCCCCACCTTCTACTCCGCGCTGGAGCGATCAGAGCTGCCCGACGCGGCTGTCCTGGCCAGCCTGGGCTGCGGCAATCCCCTTGCCGTGGCCGACCTGCACGAGGGCGAGCGCGTGCTCGATCTTGGCAGCGGTGGCGGCATCGACGTTCTGCTCTCGGCCAAGCGGGTCGGCCCAACCGGCCGCGCCATCGGCCTGGACATGACCGACGAGATGCTCGCGCTGGCACAGCGCAACGCCGCGCAGGCGGGCGCGACCAACGTCGAGTTCGTCCGCGGCCATATCGAAGACATTCCCCTGCCGGCCGAGTCGGTCGACGTCGTCATCAGCAACTGCGTGATCAACCTCGCGGCCGACAAGCCGGCGGTGTTCCGCGAGATCGCCCGGGTGCTCAAGCCGGGCGGCCGGCTGGGCTTCGCCGACATCGTCGCCGACGATCGCCTCTCCCCCGCCGAGCGCGGCGAGCGTGGCTCCTATGTGAGCTGCATCGCCGGCGCGCTCTCGTACAGCGAGTTCGCCGCCGGGCTGGAGTCGGTCGGGCTGACCGACATTTCGCTGACCGCGACTCACGCGGTGGCGGACGGCCTGGACAGCGCGATCATCAAGGCCACCAAGCCAATCGCCGGTGCGGCTACGGCCGCGGCGCCCGCGATCGACGTCAGCCGGCGCGAGCTGCCGCTGGCCCAGAAGTCAGCCGGCAGCTGCGGCTGCGGCGAGGGCGGCTGCTGCTAGCGCCTGGCCTCTTGGTCGACCTGGGCCATCTCGCGCGCTTCGTCCACGCGGACTTCCTTGGGAACGGCGAATAGCTTCTTGACGAGTTCCCGCGCGGCGGCAGCGCCGACGATGCCCAGCAGCATGTCGTAGGTCTTCCAGGCCGACGTCCGCGCGGTGGGCGGATCCTTGGGGTGCTCCGCGCGCAGGTACGCGGCGAAGTCTTTCTCCAGATGGGCGCGCACCTTGTCGCGGTCCTCCTCGGGCAGTCTGTCGAGCGACTTCTCGATGTCGCGCGGCAGGACCTTGGGCGGCCGCTCGTAGCGCTTGGGGAAGAGCTGCTTCTCGATCGTCTGCGCAAGGCGGCGTGGCCCGCCCAACAGGAGGAACGCCGCACCGCCCGCCGCGCCCAGCGTTGGCACCGGGTTGGCCTTGATCTTCGCCGGGATGTTGACCGCCGCGCGCACGGAAGTATTGAGGTTGTCGAGCTCGGCCGCGACGTTCCGGCGCGCACCGTCGACATCCTTGAGCGCCGCGGCGACGCGCGGCGCCGGCGGCGTTACCGGCCGCCCAGCTTCGATCGTCTCGTCTGCCATTGCTCCTCCAACCAGGCGCGGGTTTCGTTCGCGGCGTCAATCGATCTGCGCGGATACAGCTTCGCGAAGCGCGCGCCGGGGTCCAACCGGGGCAGCGCCATTACCGCGTCGAGGATCGGCCACAGGATCAGCCCAAAGGTGATCGCAAAGCCGATTGCCGGCGGCCATGTCCACGGGGCCGCGGCGATGAGCCAGCCAATGGGCATGCCCAAGATGGCACCGACCAACACGCCACCGATGAACCCACCGCGGCCGGCCAGCCTGCCCAGCATCAACGCGAACAGGATCGCCCCGATCACGGCGCCGGCGACCAACGCGACCGCGACCGTGCTATCGAGCGGGAAGGCGAGCTGGCCCGCGGCACTGTTGGCCGCGTTATAGGCAGCGTTGGAGCCGCACAGCCAGGCCAGGGCGATCGTCGCCAGCACCGCCAGCAAGAGGCTGCCCAGCGCCGCGCGGCGCGACGCGCCGACG
>DAIERN010000108.1 GCA_027346765.1 Chloroflexota bacterium
TCTTTGCAGACCACAACTAGCCGACGCGCAGCAGCAGCCCGCAGGCGTCGCTGCGAAAGCTAGAACGTCATTCGCTACCCGTCGAGATCGACGCCCCCGCCGCGTGGACCAGGAAGGTTCCATCCGGGCGGCGCACCAGCCGGATGACTATCTCCGAGCACGTGCTGCAGCGCAGGACGATGCCCGGCCCATACATGTCGTAGACACGGAAGGTCCCGACCTGAGCGCGGTTGCCGCAGTGCGCGCATTGGCTGTCTGCCGCGGTCATCTCCCTGCCGAAGACCTCCTGCAGCATCCCTGCCACGGCATTGGCATCGAGCGTGTAGTCGTCCACTTCTAGGCTCCCGATGGTCCGAATCGCTCGGTTCGCACCCGGCTGGGGGCCAGGCCCAGCGCAACGAGGCCTGTTGCGGCGACCTCGACGAGCGGCGTCGGCCCGCAGGCAAAGACGCTTGGCTCATTGCCCGCCCCGGCGAGGACTTCGGCCAGCATGGCCTGGTCGATGCGGCGGTTGTAGCCCGTCCAGCCCGGCGGCTGCTCACGTGTCAGCGTTTGAACCACACGCAGGCCGTCATTGCGCGCCGCGACGGCCTCGAGCTCGGCGCGGTAGATGATGTCTGCCGCGGTCTTCGACGAGTAGAGCAGCGTGCACGGCACGCCCGACCCGATCGCTGCCCGGTGGCGCACGATCGCCATCAGCGGCACGATGCCCGAGCCACCCGCGACTAGCAGCAGCGGACCGGTCATGCTGCCGTCCCACACGAAGTAGCCGCCGATTGGCCCGCGCACTTCGAAGCGGTCACCCACGATCACCTCGTCGTGCAGGAACGGTGAGACCTCGCCGCCCGCGACGCGCTCGATGGTCAGCTGGAGCATGCCGTCGCTCATGGGTGCCGACGCGATCGAGTAGCTGCGCTGCGCCTGGTAGCCGTCGGCGGCAGTGAGGCGGATGTCGACATGTTGGCCGGGGCGATGCCCGCTCCAGCCGTCGACGTTGAGCGAGATGGTCTTGACGTGCGCCGTCTCGTCCTTGAGCGCCGCGACGGTCGCCACCTGCCAGGCAATTCCCGCCATCAGTCGCCGCTATAGCGCTCTTCGAGCCACTGGTCGCCGCGGTTGTGGTAGCCGAAACCCTCCCAGAAGCCGGGCACGTCTTTCTCGACGATGCGCAGGCCGCGGATCCACTTGGCGCTCTTCCAGAAGTAGCGGCCGGGCACAACGAGCCGCGCCGGTCCGCCGTGCTCGGGCGCGAGCGGCGCCCCGTCATAGCCGTACGCCAAGAACGCCTGGTCGTTGACGACGTCGGCGATGGGCAGGTTCGTGGTGTAGCCGCCATCGCAGTAGGCGATGACGAAAGCCGCCTTGGGATCGAGCTGCACCTCAGCCAGGAGCGTATCGACGCTCACCCCGTGCCAGCGCATGTCGAGCTTGGTCCACTTGGTGACGCAGCTGATGTCGACCACGTACTCGCGCGACGGCAGTGACTGGAACTCGCTCCACGTCCACTCAACGGGCTGCGCGACGAGGCCTTCGACGCGCAGCGTCCACGCATCCAGCGGCGTGTGCGGCGTTGGGCCGGCCGACAGAACCGGGAAATCAGTCGTCAGATATTGGCCCGGCGGAGTGCGGTTGCCACGCTCGGCCGGGCCGCGCCGGCCAACGAAACCACGCGTCACGAGGCGCCCATTCATGGTGCGCGAAGCCTAGCCGCCCCGTTGCCCGCACGCGACACCTCGTTGCGCCGTGCTTGACGGCGGCTCTATAGTCCCGCCGACTCGTGCCGACGCAGGGAGGGAGCACGGGAGAGGGAAACAACTCGTATCGGTCGGAGGCTATTTCTTCGGTGTACACGGATCGGACGATCACCTGCGCGGACTGCGGGCAGGAATTCACATTCACTGCGGGTGAGCAGGAGTTCTACGCCCAACGGGGCTTCACCGAGCCGCCCAAGCGGTGTCCATCGGACCGCGCGCTGCGCAAGGCGCAGCGTGGCGGTAGCGGCGCCCGCGACGGTGGCGATGGCGGGCGTTACGGCGCGTCGTCGTACGACGGCGGCTATTCGTCGTCCTTCGCCGGCGCGCCGGCGGGCTATTCGAGCGGCGGCGGCTATCGCGAGCGACGGCCGCGCGAGCTGTTCGAGGCGGTCTGCGCTGACTGCGGCAAGACCGCCAGCGTGCCGTTCCGGCCGACCGGCAATAAGCCGGTCTATTGCAGCGACTGCTTCCAGAACCACCGCTAGTTCCTTGCGCGACATGGGGCGCGCTTTGTCCACAGCGCGCCCAACTCTCCGGTGATCCCGGCGTAAGCGCCCGGTAAGCGGTGCTGCCTAGAGTCGGGAGGTCGTCCCGTCCGCCGGGCAGTCATCGGAGGAGTCAATGAACGTCCTTGCCTTGCGCCTGTTTCAGCCTGCCTTGATCGCGCTGGCGGGTGCGCTGCTGGCGCAGATCATCCTTGCCATTGCCTTGGCGAGTGGCATCGCCGCGCTCCCGACCGCGCAACTCGACGTGGCCCCCTTCCGCTGGGCGTAGGTCACAGGCAGCTCGCCCGCGGACGCTTAAAGTCAGGGGGTGAATGCCGAAGAGGGTGACGCTCCCCAGCCTGGCGGCGCGCGGCACGTGTCGCGCTGGCCGGTCATCGTGCTCGTCGTTGGTCTGGGGCTCGCCGCGGGATTGGTGCTGATCGGCGCCAACCTCGCCGCGCAGCCGGTGGCGTCGCCGCCCATCGGCAGTCCCGGGACGGCAGCGCAGCCACGCGCCGTGACGATCATCATGCGCGACTACCACTTCGATCCAACGCCGCTCTACCTGTTTCGCGGCGAGACGATCCGGCTCACGGTGCTCAATGCCGGCATGCTCGAGCACGAGCTCGTCCTGGGTGACGAGGCCGTTCAGAGCCAATGGGCGATCGTCGATGCCGCGGCCTCGCCGGGGACGCCGTTCGCGACCGCGCCGCCGGCCTCGACGCCAGCCGGAATCGGTGGATTGCGCGTCGTGCTTCCGTCGGGTGGGACGACAACCGTCCTGTATGAGGTCCCGGACCAGGGCAACGTGCTACTGCTGTGCAATCTGCCGGGCCACCAGGAGCACGGCATGGTGGGCGATGTCGTGCTGGAGTCGCGCTAAGATGGGCCTCGAACCAGTCACCCAGATCCCCGCTGCGACGCTTCAGGAGACCCTTCCTTGACCTACGTCATCGCCGAGCCATGCATCGACGTCATCGATCAGTCGTGCGTGTCGGTCTGCCCGGTCGACTGCATCCACTTCGACCAGGGCACCGATCGGATGCTTTACATCGATCCCGACGAGTGCATCGACTGTGGCGCGTGCGAGCCGGAGTGCCCGGTGAACGCGATCTACCCGGAAGACTCACTGCCGGGTGAGTGGGCCCAGTACACTGAGCTCAACGCGCGCTGGTTCAAGGACAAGCCATCGGCGCGAGCCACCGTCGACGAGTGGAAGCCGCCCGCCTGAGTCGTTAACCGGCTGGATCATTCGCCGCCTGCCGCGCAGCAGGCGACGCGCAGCAGCGGCTCGCAAGCCGCCTGCGGAGTCAACAAGCCTCACTCGGCATATGCTCGTTGCGATGCGCATCGTGTCGCTGCTGCCGTCGGCCACGGAAATCGTGTACGCGCTTGGGCTGGGCGACGAGCTAGTTGGGCGGACGCACGAATGCGACTTCCCCGCGGACGTTGCCGGCGTCCCGGTCATGACGTCGGATCTGGGCGGGCAGCCCAACGCGACCAGCCGCGAGATCAACGATCGGGTCGCGCATTCGATCCATGGCGGATCCTCGATCTACGCCCTTGATCTCGACGCGCTTGAAGCGGCCGACCCGGACCTGATCCTGACCCAGGAGCTGTGCTCGGTCTGCGCGGTGTCGTACCGCGAGGTCTCTGACGCGGTGCGCCGGCTCGACAGCGACGCGACCGTGATCAGCCTCGAGCCGACGTCGATCGAGGGCATCTTCAACACCATCTCGACGGTGGGCGCGATGGCTGAGGCGGAGGACGAGGCGGTGGGCCTGGTCGAGATCCTGCGCGAGCGGCTGGCCCAGATCGAGAACCGCGTGCTGGAACGCCGGCTGGCCGGAATCGCCGCGCATAGAGTGGTCTGCCTCGAGTGGCTCGACCCTCCGTTCGCGTCGGGCCACTGGGTGCCCGAGCAGGTGCGCCGGGCGGGTGGCTGGGACCTCCTGGGAGCGCTGGGCCAGCCGGCGCGCGAAACGACGTGGCTCGACGTGCGCGATGTCGAGCCGGAGCAGCTGCTGTTGATGCCGTGCGGCTTTGACGCTCCCCGGACTGCCGACGAGTGGCGCCGCGGCCGCGCCATGCGCCCTGCATGGCTCGAATCGCTCGCCGCGGTGCGCAACGGCGAGGTCTACGCGCTCAATGGCTCGGCGTACTTCTCCCGGCCGGGCCCGCGCGTCGTGGACGGCATCGCCCTCCTGGCAGAGCTGTTCGATCCGGGCCAGTTCACCGACGACGTGCCGGCTGATGCCTGGCTGCCGGTCGAGGTCCCCGCTTGAGCTTTCAGCCCGAATTCAACTGCCTCTGGTGCGGCCGACCCTACCGAACCAGGACCGCCTCTGACCTGGAGGGCTACGTGCTGCTGTGTCCCGACTGCGTCGGCCGGGCGGGCGAGAACGAGTTCCTGCGCTTCCGACTCAAAGAGGGTCTCCGGCTGCGCGGGGAGGCCGAGCGCGCCGGGTCGGCTGCGCCGGTTGGGTCGGCTGCGCCGGTTGCGTCGGCTGCGCCGGTTGGGTCGGCTGCTCCGGTTAGGTCGGCCGATGAGGAGCTCCGGATCTATTACGCCGCGCGCGCCGGCGAATACGACGACTGGTTCCTGCGCAAGGGCCGCTACTCGCGCGGCGCGATTGCCGACACCGCCTGGGCCGCGGACCTGGACACCGCCACCCTCTGGCTTGACGCGCAGCCGCTCAAGGGCGAGATGGTCGAACTCGCGGCCGGCACCGGCTGGTGGTCGCCGCTGCTCGCTTCGAAGGCCTCAACCCTGTGGCTGTACGACATCAACGAGGAGCCGCTCGAGTTCGCTCGGCAGCGCCTCGTGGCGCACGGGCTCGCGGCGCACATCCACGTCCGTGACGCGTGGGCGGAGCCTGACCGCCAGGTGAACGCGCTGTTCTGCGGCTTCTGGCTCAGCCATGTGCCGCGCGCTCGACTCGCTGATTTCCTTGCCCTTTGCCGGCGCTGGCTCAAACCGGGTGGTCGGATGGCCTTCATCGACTCGCGTCGCGATCGCGAGTCGAGCGCGATCGACCATCCCCAACCGGAGAACGACATGTCCGTGCGCAAGCTCGACGACGGCCAGACGTTCACGATCGTCAAGGTGTACTGGCAGCCCGAAGAGCTGGAGGCCGCGCTCGGAGGCGCGGCGGCGCTGCTGTCGTCGACGCCGAGCGCCGGGCTGATCCGCGCGCGCCTGCGGCCGGAGAGCGACGCGGCCGCCGAAGCG
>DAIERN010000109.1 GCA_027346765.1 Chloroflexota bacterium
CGACCTCGTTGAGGTCGCACCAATGGCCGCTCCCCCCGTGGTCCGACTTCTCGACTACGGCCAGTTCAAGTACGAGCAGGCCCGCAAGGAGAAGGAAGCCCGCAAGCACCAGCGCTCGGTCGACTTCAAGGAGATTCGCCTCAAGATCAAGATCGGCAAAGGCGACTTCGATACCAAGGTCCGGCGCGCCATCGAATTCCTTGGGGACGGCGATCGGGTCAAGGTGACGGTCCAGTTCCGGGGCCGCGAGGTGAGCCACGCGTACCTGGGTCGAGACCTCCTGATGCGCTTCGCCGAACAGGTCGGCGACAACGGCGTCCTCGATCGACAGCCCCTGCTGGAAGGCAAGCAGATGTCGATCGTGATCACATCGAATCAAAAGCCCAAGCCACGTGCCGAGGGCGGCGAGACAACAGAGACGGCAGCAGCTGAGCCCACCGTGGCAGCGGCGCCGCCACCAGCTTAGGTAGAACGAACAAATGCCAAAGATGAAGACTCACAAGGGTGCAGCCAAGCGCTTCGGCGTCACCGGCACCGGCAAGGTCGTACGCCTGAAGGCGTGGAAGGGCCACCACCTCGACATCAAGTCGTCGACCCGCACTCGGCGCTACGCGGGCAAGGCCATCGTCGACGGCACGAGTGCCGAGCAGATCAAGGGCCTGCTGCCCTACATCGCGAAGAAGGGCTGAGCGATGGCACGAGTCAAGCGCGGCGTTACCGCGCATCGCCGCCACAAGCGCCTGCTCAAGGCCGCTGAGGGCCGCCGCGGCACCAAGTCACGACTGATCAAGCCCGCGCGCGAGGCGCTCCTCCACGCGATGGCCTACTCCTACGTCGGCCGCAAGCAGCGCAAGCGCCAGATGCGCGCCCTGTGGATCGTCCGCCTCAACGCCGCCGCGCGGCAGAACGGCCTGACCTACGCCAAGTTGGTCGCCGGACTGAAGCGCGCCGGGGTGGCGCTCGATCGCAAGATCCTGGCCGACATCGCGGTCCGCGATGCGGCTACGTTTGCCAGCATCGCTGAGGTCGCGCGGGCCTCTTAGCGGCACCGCGCGGTGGACTTACAGTCCTTCCAGAAACAGCTCGACGACCTGCGTAGCCGCGCGCTCGCGGCCGTCGCCAAGGCGGACGATCCCCAGGAGCTCGACGGCGTCGAGAGCGCCTACCTGGGGCGCAAGGGCGAGCTGCGCGAGCTGCTCAGCGGCATCGGCCAGCTCCCGGGCGAGGATCGTCCCAAGGTGGGCGCGCTCGCCAACCCTGTTCGCGAGGAGCTCGAGGCGGCGATCGCAACCCGTCGCACGCGGCTGGTTGACCTGGCGCTCGAGGTCCGCCTCGCCCGTGAGAAGACCGACGTCACGTTGCCCGGTCGCGCTCTGCCGCGCGGCGCCCTCCACCCGCTCGCGGAGACCGGCCGCGAGATAGCGCGCATCTTTGGACAGTTCGGCTTCGTGACCTACGACGGACCGGAGGTCGAGACCGACGAGCTGAACTTCCAACTGCTCAACATTCCCGCCGATCATCCGGCGCGCGACCTGTGGGACACGCTCTACGTTGCGGGCACGGACCGCAAGTACCTGCTGCGCACTCACACTTCGCCCGGGCAGATGCGCGTCATGCGCGCCAACAAGCCGCCCATCCGCGCCCTGTCGCCGGGGCGCTGCTACCGCTATGAGGCGGTCGACGCGAGCCACGGCTTCGAGTTCTTCCAGGTCGAGGGGCTGATGGTCGATGAGGGCACGACCATGGCGCACCTGCGCGGCCTGCTCGACGAGTTCGCCCACGCCATGTTCGGCGCGCAGACCGGCACGCGCTTCCGGCCGGGCTACTACCCGTTCACCGAGCCATCTGTCGCCTTCGACATCTCGTGCACTATTTGCGGCGGCGTGGGCTGCGCGGCGTGCAAGCGCACCGGCTGGCTGACGATCCTGGGCGCGGGCATGGTTCATCCGGTCGTGTTGCGCAACGGCGGCATCGACCCGGAGAGATACCAGGGCTTCGCCTTTGGCATGGGCATCGACCGCATCACGATGCTGCGCCACGGCATCCCCGACATCCGCGCCTTCCTCGACGACGACATGCGCTTCCTGGAGGCCTTCTAGCGATGCGCGTGCCGCTTTCCTGGTTGCGCGACTACGTCGACTTCGACCTGCCCGTCGAGAGGCTCGCCGAGCGGCTGACGCTGCTCGGCATGGAAGTCGGCTCGATCGAGACGATCGGGGCCGACTGGTCGAGCGTGGTCGTGGGCGAGCTGCTCGAGGTCGTGCCGCACCCCAATGCGGACCGGTTGAACCTGACCAAGGTGCGCGTCTCGACCTCGGACGCACCGTTGAGCATCGTCTGCGGCGCGCACAACATCGAGGTGGGCCAGCGTGTGCCAGTGGCGTTGCCGGGCGCGGTGCTGCCGGGCGACCGCCGAATCGGCGTGACCAAGATCCAGGGCACCGAGAGCCAGGGCATGCTCTGCTCGGGCGCGGAGCTGGGGCTGACCACCGACGCCGACGGAATCATGATCCTGGCCCAGCCGACTGATCCGTCCGGCCTGGAGAGGCTCAAGCTGGGCGAAGCGCTGGCCAACGTGGTCGGAGACGTCGTGATCGACGTTGACGTGAAGCCCAACCGGGGCGACGCGCTGTCGATGATCGGTCTCGCGCGCGAAGTCGCCGCGATCACCGGCGGCAGGGTGCGCTGGCCGGACATCGCGGTCCAAGAGTCGGGCGACGCGACCGCCGACCACCTGTCAGTCCAGGTCGAAGATGAAAAGCTGTGCCCGCGCTTCGTGGGTCGCTGGGTGGACGGGCTCAAAGTCGGGCCTTCACCGCTGAAGATCCAGCTCCGCCTGGGGGCAGCCGGCCTGCGCCCGGTGTCGAATGCGGTTGACGCCTCGAACTACGTGATGCTCGAGCTGGGCAAGCCCATCCACGTGTTCAACGCGGCGACCGTGCCCGGCGGCAAGATCATCGTTCGCGCCGCGGAGGCCGGGGAGAAGCTCGAGACGCTGGACCACGTCGAGCGAACGCTTACGCCGGAAACGCTGCTCATCGCCGGCGAGAGCGGCCCACTGGGCCTCGCCGGGGTCATGGGTGGCGCGGGCAGTGAGGTGACCGCCAGCACGACCGATGTGATCGTTGAGTCGGCCGTGTTCGACCCGGTGAGCATCCGCCGCACCGCCTTCCGCTACGGACTGCGCAGCGAGGCCAGCCTGCGCTTCGAGAAGGGCCAGGAGCCGCGCCTCGCGCGCATCGGCGCCGACCGCACCGCGCAGCTGCTGGCCCAGTGGGCGGGCGGCCGCGTGGCGCACGGCGTGGTCGACACGAACCCTGTGGACGGCGAGCCCAGGCGCGTCTCGTTCCGCCCGGCCAGGGTGAGCAGGCTCCTGGGCGCAGAGATTGGCACGGATGACATGAAGGCCGCGCTGGCGCGCGTCGAGATCGCCACGGAAAGTCGCGCGGATGGCGCGTCGCTGACCGCGGTGGTGCCGTCGCACCGGCGCGACATCGAGATCGAAGAGGACGTTGCTGAAGAGGTCATCCGCGTCATCGGCTACGAGACGCTCACGCCGCGGTTGCCGGACACGGTCATGCCGGCGTACCGCGAGGAGCCGTCACTCTTCACCAACCGGTTGCGTGACGCCCTGGCGGGGAGCGGCCTGGTCGAGGTGCTCACCAACGGCTTGATCGCACCGCAGGACCATGCACGGCTGGGGTTAGCCGCCGACGATCCGGCCACGATCCGCGTCGCGAACCCGGTCACGGCCGATCACTCGGAGCTCCGCCGATCCATGCTGCCCGGTCTGCTGGGCGTGCTGGGGCGCAATGAGCGCCAGCGGCGCGACGATATCGCGATCTTCGAGATCGGCGCGCTGCACGAGTGGCGCGACGGCGGCCCGGCACAGTCCGAGGTGCTCGCCGTGCTCCTTGCGGGCAACCTGCGGGCCGCATCCTGGGCGGAACCGGCGCGCGCCGCGTCGCTCGACGAGCTCAAGGGCATCGTCGAGATGCTCGCGGCACGGTCGCACGTGGACCGCGTGGAATACGAGGCAACGCAGTGTCGGGACGGCGTCGAGCACCCGGGCCGCACGGCCGCGGTGACCGCCCTAACGGGCAATGAGCGCCTGCCGCTGGGGCGCGTCTTCGAGGTTGACCCGCGCCTCCTCGCCGCGTTCGAGGTGAAGGCGGAGCGCGTCGCATTCGCGCTCATTCAGCTGGAGCCGCTGCGCGACCTCGCGGCGCGCGTCCCGCAGGTGCGGCGCATCGACACGCTGCCCGCGTTCGAGCGCGACCTCGCTGTTGTCGTCGACCATGGCACGCCGGCCGCAGATGTCGAGCGGGCAATTCGCAACGCCGCCGGGCAGAGCTTGGCCGCCGTGACGCTGTTCGACCGGTACACGGGCGCGCCGCTCGCGGCGACCGAGGTCAGCCTGGCGTACCGGCTGCGCTTCCAGCCAGAATCGGAGCCATTGACTGAGCAACACATCGACGAGGCCGTAGCGAGGGTGACGCAGGCTCTCGCGCGCGGGGTCGGAGGCCGGATCCGCAGTGCTGGCTGACGTCGCGATCGTCCTGTTCCTGGTCGGCTGCGTGCTGCTGGGGTTCCTGCGCGGTGCGTTGCGCCAGCTGTTGGCATTGGGAGCCCTGTTCGTGACCTTCATCGTCGCCGCGCAGGCGCGCAACTTCCTGGCCGACTGGCTGCGCGGGCAGGAGCCCGACTTCAGCGGTCAGTACTCGCAGATGCTCGGCTTTCTCATTGGCTTCGCGGTCCTCTTCCTGGCGGCGCTCGCACTGATCGAGCTGAGTGGGCGCACGGTCACCCTATCAACCCGACCCATCGTCGAGGAGGTGGCCGGCGGCGGCGTGTTGCTGTTCGTCGGCCTGCTCGCCTTGACCGGGCTGCTCATCGCGCTCGGCAGCTACTACGCCCATCCCAATGGCACGTTCACCGCCGAGATTGAGCAGCTCCGCCAGCTGAACGCGGCGCTGGGCGAATCGAAGATCGTCGGCTTCCTGCGCGAAACGCTGGTGCCGTGGACCCAGGCGCTCCTTGGGCCGCTGCTTCCGCCCGATGTCCGCCATTTCGGCTGAGGCTGGCGCGTCGCCCAAGCGGCTCGTTCCGCTGCCGCGGTCCTTCTTCGACCGGCCCACGGAGACTGTGGCCCGCGACCTGCTGGGCGTCTGGGTCGTTCGCTCCGCGCCGGGAGGGCTGAGCGGCGGGCCAATCGTCGAGACGGAGGCGTACGGCGGCCCGGATGACCTTGCGTCGCATTCCCGCGCCGGACGAACGCGCCGCACGACACCTATGTTCGGCGAGGTGGGCTACGCGTACATCTACCTTGTCTACGGCATGCATGAGTGTTTGAACGTGGTTGGGTACAACGGGCGCGAGGCGGGCGCGGTGCTCATCCGCGCGATTGCGCCTGTCCTGGGCGT
>DAIERN010000010.1 GCA_027346765.1 Chloroflexota bacterium
CAACTTAGTGCCGCGCAACGTCTGGTCCAAGCGCTACCGCGAGATCAACGAGTTCGAGCGGCTGTTGACCGACAACGGCACGACCATCGTCAAGTTCTTCCTTTACATCGACCGCGACGAGCAGCGCCAGCGCTTCCAGGAGCGGGTTGACGATCCCAAGAAGCGCTGGAAGTTTTCGATGGGCGATCTGGCCGAACGCAAGCTATGGGACGACTACGTCGCCGCGTTCGAGGAAGCGCTGTCGAAGACCTCGACCGACTATGCGCCCTGGTACGTCATCCCGGCCAACCACAACTGGCTGCGCAACCTGGCGGTCTCGACCATCCTGGCCGAGACGATCGAAGAGCTGAAGCCGGCCTACCCGCCAGCGGCCGCCGATATCCCGCCGAATCTGAAGGTCGAGTAACCCCTACCTGCGGCCGCCGCCCAGGATCGTCCCGAAGACGCCGCGCAGGATGTCCTGGCCCAGGCGCGAACCGACGACGCGGCCACCGGTCCGGATGGCGCTGTTGATCGTCCGCTGACGTTCGCGTTCGGCCGCCGCCTGCTCGCGCTTGTAGCGGCGTTCGGCGGCGGCCTGTTCTCGCTGCTGACGCGCGGCGGCTCGATCGCGTTCGCGCTGCTCGCGGACCTGGCGCTGAATCTCGCGCCGCTGCTGGGCTGGGGTCATGGTGTTCATGCCGGTCGCGGTGGTCGGCGGCAATCCCTGGGCCTGCGCCTGCGCAACGGCGGCCTGTGCCGCCGCCTGCCGTGCCGCGTCGAGCCGCGCGTTGATGCGCTCATAGGCCGAATCGCGATCGATGGTCGCGCCGTACTTCGCGTTGAGCGGGCTCGCGGCGACGATCGCCGCGAAGCGATCGTCGGGGATGGGCGCCATCTGCGAATCGGGCGCGACGAGTCGCGTCGCCGCGAGCGGCGTTGGGATGCCGCGCGGCGACAAGACAGTCACCGCAGCCTCGCCGATGCCCAGCGAAGTGAGCAGCTTCTCGACGTCGTAGAACTCAGTCATGGGGAATGTGCGCGCGGTCTTGCGCAGGTTGTCGGCATCCTCCGGCGTGAACGCGCGCAAGGCGTGCTGGACGCGATTGCCCAGCTGCGACAGGACCGACGATGGCACGTCAGTCGGTGACTGGGTGACGAAATAGACGCCCACGCCCTTGGAGCGGATGAGCCGCGCGGTGCGCTCGATCTCGTCCATCAGCGCCTGCGACGCGTCGTCGAACAGCAGGTGTGCCTCGTCGAAGAAGAAGCACAGCTTGGGCTTGGGCAGATCGCCCACCTCGGGCAGCGTCTCGTACAGCTGGGCGAGCATCCACAACATGAACGTCGAGAACAGCCGCGGCCGATTCATCACGTCGGGCAGCTCGAGCAGGCTGACCACGCCCTCGCCCTCTGGCGTCGTCCGCAACAGGTCGGCCACGTCGAACTCGGGCTCACCAAAGAAGATGTCCGACCCATCCTGCTCGCTGACCACGATCGCGCGCAGCAGGACACCGACCGACGCCGCGGACATCCCGCCGTAGTCGGCCAGCTCGCCCTTGCCCTCATCGGACGAGAGGTACTTCAACGCGGCGGCGAGATCCTTCAAGTCCAACAACGGCAGGTTGTTGTCGTCGCAGTACTTGAAGATCAGCGACAGGATCTCGGTCTGGGTGTCATTGAGATCGAGCACCTTGCCCAGGAGCAGCGGCCCAAACGAGTGGACCGTGGCGCGGACCTGCGCGCCGCGCTTGCCCGACAGCGACAGGAACTCCACCGGGTGCGCCGACGGCGCATAGGCCAGCTCGAGCGAGGCCATGCGCGAGATGATGTGCGGGTTGGTGGCGTCGCCGGCGGCGGCCATGCCGGTCACGTCGCCCTTGATGTCCGCCACGAAGCACGGCACACCGGCTTTGCTCAGCTGGCCTGCCAGCAGCTGCAGCGTCTTGGTCTTGCCCGTGCCGGTCGCGCCGGCGATGAGCCCGTGGCGATTCATCATCGCCAGCGCCACCTGGACGTGCGCGCCGTTGTATGGCTCGCCCTCGAGCATTGGACTGCCCATCATCAAGGTGGGCTGGTCGATCGTGTAGCCATCGATCATCGCTTTGGCGAACGCGTCGTTCATGTCGCCGAAGGCTACATGGCCCGTAGCGCTGGGCGCCCAGCGGCGGGCGCAGGACGTCGCGTGCGCTAACCTCGGGCGGTAAGACAACCCTGTCGAGGAGCCGCACGTGAAGTCATACCCCGCGCCGCCGCAGATGCAGATCGATCCGGCGCACACCTACAGCGCCACGATCGAGACGAGCGCGGGCACCATGACCGCCCAGCTGTTCGCGAGCGAAGCGCCCATGACCGTCAACAACTTCGTGTTCCTGGCGCGCGACGGTTTCTACAACGACGTCATCTTCCATCGCGTGATTCGCGGCTTCATGGTCCAGGGCGGCGACCCCACTGGCACCGGCCGCGGTGGTCCCGGCTACCGCTTCGACGATGAGCCGGTCACGCGCCGCTACACCCGCGGCATCCTGGCGATGGCCAATGCCGGTCCCAACACCAACGGCAGCCAGTTCTTCGTGATGCACGCCGACTACGGCCTGCCGCCCAACTACACGATCTTCGGCCAGCTCACGGGCGGCGAGGACGTGCTCGACAAGATCGCGACCGCCCAGACCGGCGCGCAGGATCGCCCGACTGAGCCGGTGACGATCAAGTCGGTGACGATCACAGAGGCGTAGCACGCTCGACGCGGCGCAGCGGCAACTGCTCGAGGAGAGCCGGCGGGCGACGCTGGTGACGCTCGCCGCTGACGGGCGTCCGCGGCCGGTGCCGATTGCTTTTGCGCTTCGCGACACAGCGCAAGGCCTGATCGTCTATTCCGCGTTGGACGAGAAGCGCAAGTCGGTCGCCGATCCGCGCAGCCTCGCGCGCGTACGCGACATAGGTGCGCGCCCACGCGTCGCGCTGCTTGTCGATCGCTGGGACGAGGACTGGTCGCGCCTGGCCTGGGTCCGCCTGGAGGGAACGGCCACAGTGCTCGAGCCGACTGATCCTTCGGAGCCTGAACATTCGCTCGCGGTTGGCCTGCTGCGCGAGCGCTATGAGCAGTACGCGAAGCACAAGCTCGAGTCGCGGCCGGTCATCAGGATCGCGGTCGAGCGCGTGAGCGGGTGGCAGGCATGAGCTTCAACCTCGTCGACGCGCTGGCGTTGGTGCTGATCGCCGTCGCCGTCCTTTTCGGCTGGCGATCGGGCCTAGCGGTCCAGGCGTTCGCGCTGGGCGGCTTCCTGATCGGGCTGGGGCTCGTGGTGATCGCGGCGCCGTTCATCTATGGGTTCGTGGCCAATGCGTCGTTCCTGATTCGGACCGCGATCGTCGTCGTATCGGTCGGTGCGATCGTGCTTATCTGCCAGGGCATCGGCAGCGTCATCGGCGGCCGGCTTAAGCAGCGCATGGGTCGCGGCGTGCTGAGTGGCCTGGACGCCGGCGGCGGCGCGGCGTTCGGCTTGGTCCGCGGCCTGTTCATGGTCTGGCTGCTGGGCGGCCTCCTGGGCGTGGTCCAGGTCGGCGGACTGTCGATCGAGGCGCGCCAGTCGACCATCCTGCGCGCGCTCGATTCGCGCCTCCCCTCGCCCCTCGTTCTGGCCGCGCAATTGGGTCAGCTGGTGGAGGCCGCCGGCCTGCCGGACATCTTCGTCGGCGCCCCGCCACCGGCGTCGGAGCTACCCGCGGGCGTGCCGTCCGCTGCCCAGGCAGCACAACTCGTCGCCGACGCGACGGGCAGCACGGTTCGCGTCGAGGCCACGGCGTGCGGCGCCTTCATCACCGGCTCCGGCTTCGCGGTCAACGCCCACCACATCGTCACCAACGCCCATGTGGTCGCGGGGTCGGACAAGGTGTGGATCTCGTTCAACGGCCAGCTCGAGCGGTACGCAGCCGAGGTGGTGCTGTATGACCCCGAGC
This sequence comes from Chloroflexota bacterium, assembly GCA_027346765.1. The sequence continues at coordinate 3,940 of DAIERN010000010.1, forward strand.
TCGACATCGCCCTGCTGTACGAGCCGGACGTCCGCCTCGCGCCACTGACGCTAGCGGCGGCATTGCCGCCGCGCGGCGAACAGACGGCCGCACTCGGCTACACCGGCGGCGGTCGCCTGCGCACGATCCCGGGCGTCGTCAGCCGCGAGCTGGACGCCGTTGGCCGCGACATCTATGGCACCAACATCGAGGAGCGCAGCATCATCGAGCTGCGCGAGGACGTCGCGCCGGGCGACAGCGGCGGGCCACTGCTCATATCCAGCGGGGAGGTTGCCGGTGTCACCTTCTCCAGGTCGCAGAACGATCCGCAGATCGGCTACGCGCTATCGCCGATCTCAGTCTCGAATTCGATCGCGCCGGCGCTCACCAGCACGGCCCCGTCAGACACGCAGGGCTGCATCGCCCACTAGGACTTGATCAAGCGGCCGCGGCGGGTGAGGGCGCGGCTCGATAGCGCGGCGACGCCCATCGCCACCAGCGCGCGTTCCGCCGCGGGGAGCGGCCGCACGACGGACAGAAATTGCTCGGCGCGGGCGCCGTCAACTTCGGCGAGCAGCGCATGACCCGCGGCGGTGATCTCAATCTGGCGCTGGCGCCGATCAGCCACTTCCTCGCGCCGCTCAACCAGGCCGCGGCGTTCCAACTCCGACACCAAGCGCGAGGTGGCCGACGGCGACCGGCCGATCAGCTCGGCGAGGTCGGCCACCGTCAGGGTCGCGGTGCCGTCAATCGCGTACAGCGCCGCGAGCTGCGCGAAGCCCAGGCGGAGCTGCGCCAGCTGGGCCGCGAAACCGACAACCAGGTCGCGCCACAAAGCACGGCCCATGGCAATGCGATCGGACAGCTGGCGCGGGTTCTGCATCTGGTCGCGCGCGGCAAGGACGGCCGGACTGAGGTCGGAGTCGCTCACTCGGTATCGGCGTCGGCTGGCAGAACAGTGAACTGGCTGCCATCGATAGTGCGGAGGGCGCGAAAATGGCGCTCGTCGAAGGTCACGACGCGGCTGGTACCGTAGCGCCCCGCGAGGATGACGGTACTCAGGTCCGCCAGACCCACGTCCAGGTCCGAGTATTGTTTCTCCAGATCGGCCACGACTGCATGATCGCCTGTGTCCAGACACGCAACCGTGAACCGCCCGGCCGCCAGATCATCAAGAAAGGCAAGCCGCGCAGAGCGGCCGAGACGCTGACCAAGCAGGTAGTCGACCTCTGCCGTTACCGGGGCGGCAATCACCAGCTCACCGGGTTCGTTACGCAACAAAGCTTCGATCCGTGGGCGGAGCGGATCGCGCCGGTCCGCCACCGCCACCAATGGTGCGGCATCGAGCACCAGGGTCACTCGCCAAATCCCGCGAAAAGCTGATCGTCGGACAAGTCGGCGATGGAGCCGCCTGGGCCGTCGGCAACACCTATGAGCGCGAAGTCACGATCACCGTGGCGCATCGGCTCGTAGGCCCGGATCGCGCGACGGATGATCTCTGCCTGCGACGTCTGTGCCGCACGCGCGAGCCGCGCGAGCCGTGTGATCTCTTCACGACCCAGGTAGACGCTGGTCTTATCCACGAACGTAGGGTACCACGTAGGGCACCGCCGCAACGAGGCAAGGGTATGTGTGCATAGTTGCACCTAACCGGTCGGTTGGCAGCCCCTGCCCTGCTACGGTTTGAGCGCAGTGGCTTTCGCGTTCGTTTTCCCCGGCCAGGGGTCCCAGTACGTCGGCATGGGCAAGGCCCTGTCCGAAAGCAGCGAGCGTGTTGCCACGACCATGGCCGCTGTCGACATGGTGCTCGATGAGCCGCTCTCACGCCTGATGTTTGACGGTCCGGCCGAACAACTCGACCAGACGGTTAATTCGCAGCCGGCGATCCTGGCATGTTCGATCGCGTATTTGCGCGCGATCGAGGAGCGCCTACGCTCGTGGGAACAAGAACTTCCGCCGCCGGCTTTCTACGCCGGCCACTCGATGGGCCAGTACAGCGCCATGGTCGCGGCGGGCGTGATCTCGCTCGCCGACGGCGTGCGTCTCGTCCGAGAGCGCGGCAAGCAGATGCAAGCATCGGCCCCGGACGGTTCGATGGCCGCGATTATCGGCCTGCCGGAGGAGCAGCTGAGCGCCCTGGAAGCGGCCGGCCAACAGCTCGGCGTCTTCACCATCGCCAACCGCAACTCACTCGGCCAGATCGTGGTCAGCGGCGATCGCGCCGCGGTTGAGGGCGCCGCGGAGAAGGCCAAGGAGCTGGGCGCGAAGCGCGCGATCGTGCTGCCAGTCAGCGTTGCCGCCCATTCGCCGTTGATGGCCACGGCCGCGGACAACATGCGCGAAGTGCTCGCCTCGGTCCAATTCAATGACCCGCAGGCGCCGCTCCTCGCGAACGCCGACGCGCGACCCCTCACGACCGCCGAAGAGTGCCGCGCCGAGCTGGTCGAGCATCTCACCCGCGGTGTCGACTGGGTCAAGGCGGTCGAGGTCATGTCCGCGCGGGGGGTGAGCCGATTCGTGGAAGTCGGCCCCGGGAAGGTCCTCACCGGTCTCATCAAACGCATCAACCCTGAATCGGAAGCCGTCGCCGTCGATGAGCAATCGGCGCCCGACCGCTTCGCCATGCCCGACCTCACCTAAGGAGCCACCGACTCGCCATGGGAATCCGCCGACCCGATTACAACCGCCGTGTCGCCGTCACTGGCCTCGGCATCATCAGCCCCATCGGCCAGGACAAGGACGCCGTGTGGGACAGCCTGATCAATGGCCGCACCGGCCTCAAGCGCATCACGCGCTGGGATCCCACGCCCTATGAGGCGCAGATCAGCGGTGAGGTGAACGACTTCGACGGCACCAAGTGGATGGACTTCAAGGCCATTCGCCGGACCGACCGCAACGTAGTCCTGGGTGTCGCGGCGTCGAAGATGGCGCTCGCCGACTCGGGGCTGGAAGTCACCGACGACAACCGCGATGACATCGGCATCTACTTCGGCTCAGGCGGCGGCGGGCCATACCTGCTCATGGAGAACCTTGAGAAGTGGCACGCCAGCGGCGCGCGCACCGTTTCACCGTTCTTCATCGCCAACATGCTGCCTGACACGGCGTCCGGCCAGATCGCGATCGAGACCGGCATCCGCGGCTCGAACATGTGCATCGTCACCGCCTGCTCGACGGGCACGCACAACATTGGTGAGGCGGCTGAGGGCATTCGCCGCGGCGACTTCATCGCAGCGATTGCCGGCGCGACGGAGAACCCGCTGCACGAGATGGTCTACATCGGCTTCTCGAACATGCGCGGCATGGGCAAGCCGCGCGACGGCGAGCCGATCGAGACGGTGTCGCGGCCGTTCGACAAGACGCGCGACGGTTTCGTGCTGGGCGAGGGCAGTGGCGCGCTGGTGCTGGAGGATCTCGAGTACGCCAAGGCGCGCGGCGCGACGATCTACGCCGAGGTTGTTGGTTACGGCTCAGCCGCCGACGCGTGGGACCTCATCCAGCCCGTTGAGAAGGGCGATGGCGCGCGGCGCGCGATGATCCAGGCACTGGAGCGCCACGGCGTCCCGGCGAACGAGATCGACCTGATCAACCCGCATGGCACGTCGACGCCGCTGGGCGACCTGCGTGAAGCGCAGGCCATCTGGGCGACATTCGGCGACCACACCCCAGACGTGGCGATCAGCGCGACCAAGTCGCTGACAGGGCACCTGATGGGCGCGGCCGGCGCGGTGGAAGGCGTCTTCACCGTGTTGAGCGTGTACCACCAGACGGCGCCGGCGACGGCCAACTACCGCGACGAGGACCCGGAGATCAACCTCAACGTCGTTCACGGCGAGGCCAAGAAGATGGAGATTCGCTACGCGATGAGCGACAACATTGGCCTGGGCGGCCACAACGGCGCGGTGATCTTCAAGCGCTACGACGGCGCCTGACCCTCTGGGCGGGGTCACGCGCTATTGTTTTGGCTCGTTTCTGGCAAATAGCGAGTGCGCGCCGTCATTTCGTCGCGTTTCTGGCGTATCGCCAGAAATCGGCCCAAACGCGCCTGATTCCCGGTACCCGTCTCGCCATTACGCAGAATTGAGCCAAAGCGCGTGGCGGCCATTCAGCCGGTCCGTGTTTGCGTCAAATGGACGCCATGCGTCCACCGGTTCGTCGATGGCGCCAGATCTTGCGTCAACTGGCTCGTATTCAATCCAGCTGACGCAAAGGTGAGCCGGCTCGGCCGATCGCTGGCCGTATTTGGTCCACCTGACTCAAACTGACCTCGTGGCGCCCACCATCCACCCCAAGGACGCGCGGCGGATTGCGGTCGCGGCCGCGCTCCTGGGGGCGCCGGCCCTGCCGCCAGCGACGGACAGCGTGGTGGAGGTCGCGCGCCACTTTGGCGGCATCCAGATCGACCCGACGCGGACCGTCGAGCGGACGCAGCACCTGGTGCTGTGGAGCCGCATCCGCGACTACGACCGGGCGCTGCTCGACCGCGTCCTGGCTGAGCGGCGCGCCTTCGAGTACGACGCGTTCATCCTGACGCCGGATCGGCTGCCGGAGCTGCGTCACGTGGCGCGCGTCTGGGCGACCGGCCGTGGCGACTGGCGCCAGCGGGCGCGCGACTTCATCAACGGCAATGCCGACTTCCGCCAATCGATCCTCGACCAGGTGCGCACCAACGGCCCGATGCAATCGCGCCAGTTCGACGACTCAAAGGTCAAGGTGGGCTGGGAATCGACGGGCTGGACTCACGGCAAGAACACGACGCGGATGCTCGAGTTCATGGGCGTCAAGCTCGACGTGGTTGTCGCCGGCCGCGTGGGCCAGGAGCGGCTGTGGGATCTGCCGGAGCGCGTACTGCCCGCAGACACGCCCGCCGGCGAGCTGACGGCAGCGGAGTACGAAGAGGCGCGGGTTATGCGGGCGATGCGCCGTTTTGGCGTCGCCACGCAACAGGAGATCCGCCTCCGCGCTTATGGGCTGTCGATCCCGGATGCGAAGGCCCTGTTGGCCCGACTTGTCGCGGACGGCCGACTCATCCTGGTCAAGCTGGCCCTGGACGGAGGAGAAGTCGACGCCTTTGCGCTGCCATCCGCATTGGCGGCCAAGGAACTGGCGCCGCGGACCACCCTGCTGTCGCCGTTCGACCCGCTGGTCTACGACCGCGACCGCACCGTCCGGCTATTCGGCTTCAGCTACAAGCTCGAGATGTACAAGCCCGTGGCGGAACGCGAGTTCGGCCACTTCGTGCTGCCCATCCTGCACGACAACCAGCTGGTGGGACGGCTCGACTCCGAACGCGACCGCAAGAGAAACGAGCTCATCGTGCGCAAGCTCCACTGGGAGGGGCGCAGACCTGACGCGGCCGTCGTTACCGCCGCGAATCAGGCCGTCGACGAGCTGCGCGAGTTCGTTGCTGCCGGCTCCTAGGCGGTAAGTCGGCGCAAAGTCGGCGCGAAGTCGGGCATAAGCGCCCAGGGCTACGGTCGGTGCGTGGACGTGGCGAGGTTGGCTCGACGATTGGCTTCGGGCGGCGGCTGGAAAGAGATCCGCCAAGTGTTTGGGTCATGGTCGGTGGAGCTCCCGGCGTCGTTCGAGGAGACCTTCATCGACAAGGACGGCTACTGGCACGCTTGGGATGACACCCGTTCGGTCTCGCTGACCTCACTGATAATCGACGACGAGCACGGACGGCCTGTTGAAGCCGACGCCATCAACAGATCGATGGTGACGCTGCTGGAAGGTGATGCGGTCGGTGACGTTCCGCCCGGATTGATCGGCCGCGCCGTGACAGCGCCAGCGCCACAGCCGGCCCGAGCGTCGCAGATGCTTCAGGGGATGATCGCCGAGCGGGGCCGAGTCCTCCTGGTAACCGTAACGAGCGACGACCTTGCATGGTCGCGCGAGGTGTGGATGTCGATACGGCACCATCGTGCGCGAGCAATGGACTAAGTTCTTGACTAAGTCCACCGTGGGAGTCATGCTCGGATGCATGACTGAAGTCGGTGTGCACGAGGCGAAAACCCATCTGTCGCGGCTCCTCCGACGGGTGGCGGCGGGCGAGGAGATTGTGATCACAAGCGGCGGCAGGCCGGCGGCGAAGCTCGTACCGATCGAGCACGCCGAGCCACGCGAATTCGGCTTTGACCGCGGGCGTTTCGAGGTACCCGACGACTTCAACGATCCGCTGCCGGACGACATCCTGGATCTATTCGAGAGGTGAGATACCTGCTCGATACCCACGTCTGGCTATGGCTTGCGACGCGACCGGAGCGCATTCGTCCCGATCTACTGGACGAGCTGAGTCGCGAACAAACCGGGCTCGTGTTCTCCGCAGTGTCGTCATGGGAGATCGCCATCAAATGGGCGGCCGGCCGTTTGGAGCTGCCCGAGCCACCTGCCAAGTACGTGCCCCGGACGATGCGCCAGTCCAAGGCCGCCGGTCTCGCCGTCGAGCATGCCCACGCTCTCCAGGTCGCGACCATGCCGCGTCACCATCGCGATCCGTTTGATCGGCTGCTGATCGCACAATCGCAGATCGAATCGATACCCATCGTCACCGGCGACGCAGCCTTCGATGCCTACGAAGTCGAGATAGTCAGGCCGTAGTCACGGGCCGACCCCAGCCGGGCTGGCCCACGAGCTGGCCGTCGCGGACGACGACCTTGCCGCGGACGATGGTGGCCACGACCGCGCCCATGGTCGCGCGCCCCTCCCACGGCGAGAGGTTGTTCATGCCATGCAGGTCCGCAGCGTGGATCTCGCCGGCGCGAGCGAGATCGACGAGCGTCAGGTCGGCGTCCGCGCCGACCGCGACCTGGCCCTTGCGCGGCCACACGCCCCACGTCTTGGCCACAGATTCAGATGTCGCGTGAACGAGCCGCTCGAGGCTGAGCCGGCCATCGCGAACGGCAGTCAGCATCACTGGCAACAGCGTCTCGACGCCGGCAAAGCCGCTCGGCACGTCCCAGATCGAGGCGCGGACCTTATCGGCCGCGAGATGCGGCGCGTGATCGCTGGCGAGCGTGGTGATGCGGCCATCAGCCAGCGCGGCAAGCAGCGCGCTCGCGTCCGGCTCACCGCGAATGGGCGGGTTGACCTTGGCCACGCCACCAAAGTCGGCATAGGCCTCGCGCCCGAGCAGCGCGTGGTGCGGCGTGACCTCGCACGTCAGGTCGATGCCCTCCTCGCGCCACGACTCGATCGCGTGCAGCCCAAGGGCACTGGAAACGTGGCAGATGTGACCCATCGCGTTGGCCGCCTGCAAGAGAGCGGCGATGCGCTCGATCGCCCGCACCTCCGCCTTGGCCGGGCGCATCTCGAGGTGGGCGATCGGGTCAGTCCGGGTGTCATGCGAACGCGCGGCGTCGATCGTCGCGCGATCCTCGGCGTGGAACGCCACGCGCAAACCGGAAACGCGGGCGTGCTCCAGGCCGCGAAGCAGTTCGTCCTCGTTTGGAGCGGGAAGGTTGCCGGTAGTCGGCCCGACAAATGCTTTCAAGCCCACCACCAATCCCGATCCGGCAAGGTCGCCCGTTTGAGCAGTGTGTTGACCCAAGAGCCCGAACAGCCCGAAGTCGCAGTAGGCGGTCACCTCCGCCAGGGCCAGCTTCTCCCGCGCGCGCTCGACCGAGTCAGTCGGCGGGATCGTGTTGGGCATGTCGAGCACCGTCGTCACGCCGCCGAACACCGCGGCACGGGTGCCCGTGAGCCACGTCTCCTCGTGCGTCAGGCCGGGCTCGCGCAAGTGGACGTGGCCGTCGATCAGGCCGGGCAGCGCAACGAGGCCGGTGCCGTCGATCGCCTCTGCAGCCGGGACGAGCGGCAGCGGGCCGGGTGCCAGGATCGCCGAGAAGGCGCCGTCGGTGATGAATATGTTCGCCAGGCGCTGTCCGGCCGCGGACACTAGGGTGACGTTGCGGATGAGCAGGTCGACAGCCACGATGCCAAGTGTGAACGACGCGCGCCGGGCCCACCCGGTGTTGGGCTTCTACGGCCCGGATTCGATGATGTGGCGCATCAACCGCGAGGCCGTGCTGCTGGGCGCCGGACCGGCGGCGCTGCTGCTGCAGGTCGCGCATCCGCTCATCGCGGAAGGCGTGGCGCAACATTCGAGCTTCGAGCAGGACCCCTGGCACCGCCTGCACGGCACCATCCGGACGACGATGGACCTGGTGTTCGGCGACGGCGTCCACGCTGAGCGGGCAGTCAAGCGGCTCAACACCGTCCATGCCGGTGTGCGCGGTGAGAACTACCGCGCCATGGATCCGCGGCTGCTGCTGTGGGTGCAGGCGACGCTGATCGTGACGAGCGTCGCCGCGTATCAGCGCTGGGTGGGGCCTCTCAGCGCTGGCGAGCGCGAGCAGTTCTGGCAGGAGGCGCGCGCCGTGGGCACGCGGCTGGGCATCCCGCTCAGCGCCAGCCCCGCCGATTGGCCTGCCCTCCAGCGCTACTGGGCCGACATGCTGGCCGACGACGGGCCGGTCCACGCCTCGCCCACTGCTCGGCGGTTGGCGCGGCTGATCGTGCGCCCGCCCTTCCCGTTCGTGCCCGGGTCACTAATCGATCTCGCCGCCCTCCCCGGTCTGGCCCTCCTGCCGCCGCGCCTCCGCGCCGAGTTCGACATCAGCTGGGACCCAGCCAAAGCGCGGCTCGCGCGCGGGCTGGGAATCGCCATTCGGGCGTGGGTGAAGGTCATTCCGGTGAATCTCCGGTCAATGCCTCAGGCGCGCGCTGCTTACCGGCGGGTGGCTGCGGCTGGCGGAGCAATCGAGCGGCCACCGTCGACCACGAGGACAGCTCCGGTCACGTAGCTGGCTCCTTTGGCCAGGAGGAAGCAGATGGCCGCAGCAACCTCGTCGGCCGTGCCCATGCGTCCGAGCGGAACGTCCGGTCGTTCGTTCGGGGGAAAGCGCGGTGGATCGAGCGGCGTGTCGATAGCCCCCGGTGCGACGAGGTTGACACGGACCCCGTCAGGAGCGCCGATCAGGGCGAGCGAGCGGGCAAGGCCTTCCAGCCCCGCCTTGGCCGCGGCATAGCCCGGGGATCGGATGGAGCCTTCCACCGACCCCACGATAGAGCCGACCATCACGACCGACCCTTGCGCCGTCACGAGTGCGGGCATGCATTCGCAGGCGGCGGCAAACGGCCCGCCGAGGTCGACTCGTAGCAGGTCCGACCACGCCTCCGGGTCGTCCCAGCGTTCGTTCGGTGCCAGCCCTGCCGCGCAGACGAGGCCGTCGAGCGGGCCGTTAACGAGTGCCAGGGCGCGTGCGAAGGTTTCGCGATCTGCGGTGTCGCCCACGATTGCCTCGGCTTGGTGCGGCATCTGGTCGAACCTGTCGACGCCTATGACGCGCCATCCGTCCGTAACCAGCCGCAGCGCAGTAGCGCGGCCGATGCCAGAGGCGGCTCCCGTGACGATCGCTGTCAGGGTCATTGCTGCCCGTCGAGAAGAATGTCGATTGCCTCGACATAGCCGTTGATGCCGCGGCCGACTACCTGGGCGACGACGACGTCTTCCAGTACGAGCACATGGCGAAACGGCTCGCGCCCATGAACATCGCTGATGTGGACTTCCACGGTGGGCTTCGCGATGCCTTCGATCGTGTCGCGCAACGCCAAGCTGGTATGGCCGTACGCACCTGGGTTGAACACGACCGCGTCGAAGTCCATAGCTTCGAGCCGGTCGATCAGCGCACCCGCGTGATTCGACTGGAAGTCGATGACAGTCGCGCCGCGTGACTCGGCGTGCTTCTGGGCGAGTTCAACGACCTCGCGCAGCGTGGTTGTGCCATAGATGTCCGGCTGGCGTTGACCCAGCCGGCCCAGGTTCGGACCGTTGATCAGCAGGATCTTCATAGCGCGATCACATTGAGTGCGTCGTCGAGCTCATGTGACGTGACGTCGTTGACCTCTGCTACCTCGCCGACGGTTATGGGCAGAATCCAACGCTGGGCACCGCGGTCGCGCTTCTTGTCGCCGAGCGTCGCGGCAACGACGGCCGCCCGATCGAACCGTCGCGTCAGGTTGAAGCCAAGGTTGACGAGAACGGTATCGATTCGCTCGGCCAAGTCAGGCTGCGCGCCGCGGCTCATGGCTATGCGTGTCACGGCGCGCAAGCCCAGCGCGACTGCCGCGCCATGCGCAAGCGAGTAGCCACTCTCAATCTCGAGCGCATGGCCGATCGTGTGGCCCAGGTTCAGCTTGCGCCGCTCGCCTGTCTCGAACGGGTCGCGGTCTACGATCGCGAGCTTGACGCGAATTGCGCGCTCGGTGATCGCGTAGGCAGCGGCAGGATCGTCACCGGCAAGCGCCGCGGCCCCACGCTGCTCGATGAGCTGCCACAGCTGCGGGTCGTAAATGATGCCCGCCTTGAGGCATTCGGCTATTCCATCACGGCGGCGCTCGACCACTTGCAACAGGGCCAAATCTGCATCGACCAGGGTGAGCCAAGGTGGCCAAAACGCGCCAACGCCATTCTTGGCGGCAGGGAGATCGATCGCAACTTTGCCGCCGATCGCGGAATCCGCCTGCGCCAGCCAGGTAGCCGGCACATTGACCAGTGGGATTCCACGGCGATGCAGCGCGGCGGCTAGCCCACCCAGATCGCCGACCGTTCCGCCGCCGATGACAACGAGTGGCTCCCCGCGCTCGACGTTGATGGACGCGAGCCATTCGAGGACATCTCTCAGGGAGTCGAACGACTTGGCCTGCTCGCCCCCGGCGACGACGAGTGTCCTTGCCGCGTCGCCACCCGCGAGGTACGAATGGACCGCGCGGTCGACCACGAACGCAGGCGCCCCGGCTGCCGCGGCATTGACCGCATCGCCCAGCACCGTCTGGTCCAGCGACCTACCGCAAAGCAACCGCCCGGTCGGCGGACCGATGGGCACGTAGCGCCTGAATCGGGCGTCGAGCAGCGGCCGCCACGTTCCCGTCGCGCTGTCGACCGCGTCGAGAATCCCGGTTGCGACTGATTCGCAACTGGCACTTGCGTCGACCACCGTGTCGACAGCGGCATAGACGTCGGCGCGCTGGTGCGCTGTCCGTCTGAGACCTTCGGCCAGATCGGCGCCCAGCAATGGCCGGGCGACCGAGTCGGCGCGCAGGCGGGTCGCAAGCTGGTCGGTCGGAGCATCGAGTCGCACTCGCTTGCCATGCTCCATCAGCAACCAGCGGTTGAGCGGATCGATCATGGTTCCACCGCCCGTGGCGATCACGGCGCCGGGTGTACGGATCGCCAAATCGACTGCCTCGCACTCGACGGCGCGCAGCGCCGGCTCGCCATCGCTTGTCACGATCTCCGTCGCAGTCCGCCCGCAGATGCGCTCGATCTCGTGATCGATGTCCAGGAACGGCCGCCCAAGCCGCTCCGCAACAAGCCGGCCGATTGACGTCTTGCCGCTGCCCGGCAGTCCGACAAGGACGATGCCGTCAGACATCTGTGCCGGCTCCCAGCTCGGCGCGCAATGCTCCCGCCATCGCACCCTTGACCGTCTCCGGAATCGGCCGCCCCAGCCATGCTTCCAGGCTGCGCCAGCCCTGGCCGAGCAGGACCCCTGCCCCGGTGCATGCGTGCGACCCGGATGCCCGGGCTTCGCGCACCAGCCGCGTAGGGCTTGGCCGATAGACCAGGTCGAGCACTGCCAGATCGGCGTGGAGCAGCGCGGCCGGCACGGGCGATTGGTCCGCGGTCGTGCCCACGGGCGTGGCATTGACGAGTAGGTCTGCGCCGGCGAGAAGCGATGCCAAGTCCGACCACATGGAACGCGAAACAAGCGTCGTTTCCGCCGTGCCGACATCGTTCAGGGCGAGCGCCACGGCCTGTGCCGCGCCACCGGTGCCGAGAACCACCGCGCGCCGTGGGCGCGGCCGCACGGCCAGAATCGCATCGCTGATGGCGGGCACGTCCGTGTTCCAGCCAAGCAACCGCCCGCCAGCCTTGGTAATCGTGTTCACCGCGCCGGCGCGGGACGCGACCTCGTCGAGACCGTTGAGGTGTCTGATGACATCGCGCTTGTAGGGCACGGTCACGTTGGCGCCCAGAAAGGCGCGCGAGCGGAGAACCCTGACCGTCGCAGGCATCCTTGGGCCGGAAACATCGGCAAGCTCGTACGTGTGATCGAGCGCCATGGCCGCAAACGCGGCTGCCTGCATCGCCGGCGATGCAGAATGCGCGATGCCACGGCCGATCAACACGACGCGCGCCATTCGGGTCCGCTTCAGCCCCGCGCGGGACGGAGCGAGCGCCGGCGGCGGCGCGCCACGGCAGCGCGCAGATCGGCCAGCGAGTCACCGCCAAAGCTCGTCAGCAGCGCGTCCGCCAGGACGAGCGCCACCATCGCCTCGCCGATCACACCGGCGGCCGGCACGGCGGTCACGTCCGAGCGCTCCACCTGCGCCTCGACCTTCTCACCGGTGGCGAGGTCGGCAGAGGGCAGGGGGCTTTTCAGGGTCGAGAGCGGCTTCATCGCCACGCGCACGGTGAGCACTTCCCCGTTCGTCATACCGCCCTCGAGCCCGCCGGCGCGGTTCGTCGGA
>DAIERN010000110.1 GCA_027346765.1 Chloroflexota bacterium
CGTCGGCGCCGGGCGCAACGTCAACGCCATTCGTGCCCGTGCCCACGCCGGTCAGCAACGCACCAATCGTCGTCTCGGGCGAGGTGTGGCAGAGCGCGACGCTCAACTACTCGTTCGAGTACGACCCCGATTCGTGGACCCTGACCGACTGGACCGACGACACCGCGATCTTCAGCTCGGTCCAGTTCGACGCCCAGGCCATCATCCACGCGGTGCCCGCGGCCACATCGCCGGCTGAGCTGATCGCCCAGCAACTGGGCGTGGTGGACACGTTCATGATCGGCCGGGTCAAGGACAGCGACGACTACGACGCGCTCCTTGGTCCCAGCATCGGCTACGTCAACGGCGAGGGCGACGTTTACTCGGGCACCTTGCTCAGCAACGATGGCACGCCCATTGCGCCCGGCGGGGTGACGATCCTGGCCGCCACGGACGGCCGACTGACCGTTGCGGTGCTTGTGATCGTCGGCTCGCCCGACGCCCAGGTTGGCCCCGGCACGCATCAGCACGCGGCCCGTAGCTCGGCCGACGACTTCTTGAAGACCTTCGACTGGGACACGCGGCAATGAAGCTGACGCGCGTCCTGGTCATGGCGGCCCTGCTGATCGCCTGTGCCGGCCAGCCCGCAGCGCAGCAGGCGGTCACGCCCGGAGCTTCGCAGCCTGCCGGTCAGTCGGAGGCCCGGCCCGTCAGCTTGGGACCGACCGCCGCGGGCGAGCAGGTCCAGTTCACCGTCAGCCTGCGACTGCCCGGCGCGGCCGATCTCGATCGTTACCTGCACGGCCTGGTGACACCCGGCTCGAGCAACTACCAGCGCTTCCTGACGCCCGCGCAGTTCGGCACTCGCTTTGGGTTGTCCGACGCCCGGATCGCGGCCATCGTGGCATGGCTCAAGAGCGCCGGCCTCGCGGTGGAGGTAATGCCGCAGCGGACGTCGGTGGCGGTCAGCGGCACTGCCGCGGCCGTGAGTGGGCTGCTCGGCGTCAGCTTCGTCGACTGGCAGAACGCTGCCGGAATCCGGTACCACGTGCCGGTCGGTGAGGTTGTCGTGCCCGCTGCGCTGGGCAGTGATGTCGATGCGGTGCTGGGCCTGAACACTGAGCCGCTCATTCGGCCCGCGGCGGTGCCCGTTCCAATTGCGGCGGGCGCCGGCGACGGCCTGCTACCGGATACGGTCGCGGCCGCGTACGAGATCAAGCCGCTGCACGACGCCGGGCTGCACGGCGAGGGCATGACGATCGCGATCGTGTCGTTCGACAAGTTCACGCCCAGCGACGTCACGCTGTTCGATCAGACGTTTGGTATCCAGGGCGCGCCCCCGGTCGACGTCGTCCATCTCGAGGGCGGGCCCGAGGAGCTGGGCAGCGGGTCGGGCGAGGTGGCTCTCGATATCCAGGTCATCCGCGGCATCGCGCCCCAGGCCCAGATCATCAGCTACGAAGGCCCCAACGTCTCGGACGGTTTCGCACCGACCATGTCGCGCATCGTCGCCGACGGACGCGCCCAGATCGTGAGCATCAGCTGGGGGCTGTGCGAGAACCAGAGCAACCCCACCGCGATGCGCGCCGAACAGCGCGAGTTCGCGGCCGCCTTCGCGGCGGGCTTGAGCGTCTTCACCTCGTCAGGCGACGACGCGGCGTTCGACTGCCGCCGCGTCGACGTTTCAGACAACCCCATGCAGCGCGACCTGACGCCGGGCGTGGACTGGCCGTCGGGCAGTCGCAGCGTGATCAGCGTGGGCGGCACGTTCCTGACCATGCGCGAAGACGGCACGTATGTCGAGGAGGCGGGCTGGGAAGAGCCCCTCGGCGGATCCGGCGGCGGCGGCGGGCTGTCGTCCTGGGTTCAGCGGCCCGAGTGGCAGGTGGGCGCCGGAGTCAATAACTCGTCGAGCAACGGCAACCGCCAGGTGCCCGACGTGGCCGGCCCGGCGGATCCATCGAGTGGCTTCGTCGTGACCTACACCGATCCCGACCAGGGCCTGGTCCGCGGCCAGGTGGGCGGCACGAGCGCTGCCGCGCCGTTCTGGGCCGCGTCCATGCTGCTCACCCAGCAGCTTGCCAAAAGTGAAGGCGTGCCGGCCCTTGGGCCGCTCGCCCCGGTGCTCTACCAGCTCGCTGCCGAGCAGCCCGCCGGCGCCGTGTTCCACGACATCATCCGCGGCGGCAACCTGCTCTACTCCGCGGCCGCCGGCTGGGATTACTCGACCGGACTGGGCTCGCCGCGGGTCGCGCCGCTGGCCCGCGCGATCGTCGACCTTCTGAAGCGCTAGACCCTCGGGAAGTCGGCTTCCGGCTCGGCCGCGGCCAATAGAAGCGCCGCGAACAGGGTCGTGCGCGGCACGATCGAGTCCACCTCGAGGTATTCGCCTGGCGCGTGATCCGCGCCACCCACTGGCCCCAGGCCGTCGAGTGAGGGCACGCCCATGCCGGACGTCGTGTTCGCGTCTGACGCGCCACCGGTTGCAGCGTCGCGCAGCTCGAAACCGATCCGCGCGGCCAGACTGATCGCCAGGTCCGCCAGCGCGGCGGTGGCCGGCGTCTTCTCCATGGGCAGCCAGTGGTGCAGCCGCTCGATGGTGCACGTGGTGTCAGGCACGGTCGAGCCTTCCGCGATCGCGCGGATCTCCGCCTCCACCGCCTCGAGGTTGTTGACGGTCGTGGCGCGGACGTCGACCTGCAGCTCGCACTTGTCGGCAACGATGTTGGGCCGCGTCCCGCCGTGAATCGCGCCGACGTTGACCGTCACCCCCGGCCAGCGACCGTTGAGCGCGTGCAGGGCGAGCGTCTTGTGGGCCGCTTCCAGGGTGGCGCTGCGGCCCTTCTCCGGTTCGACGCCGGCATGCGCCGCGCGACCGATCACGGTCAGGCGAAAATCGGCGATGCCCTTGCGCGCGCTGACAATGTCGCCGTTCTCGCGCGCCGATTCGAGGACGAACGCCACGCTGGCATCGCGCGCCGCGACCTCGATGTGCGGCGTGCTCGACGGTGAGCCGATCTCCTCGTCGGGGTTGGCCACGAAGGTCAGCCGATCGAACGGCAGCCAATCTGCAGGCGCGCCACCGCCGCGCGTCGAGCGCAGGACGCGCAACGCGTACAGGCCGGTCAGCAGCCCGCCCTTCATGTCGTCGACGCCCGGCCCGTAGGCGCGGCCGTCCTCGATGACGAACGGCCGCTCAGCGACGGTTCCCGCCTCGAACACTGTGTCGAGGTGGCCGATCAACACGGCGCGCCCCCTGCCCCGGCCGTCGAGCACTCCAACGACGGTGTCACCCAGGGTCTCGTGCGGCAGAACCGTCACTTGCGCACCCAGGTCACGAAGCTGGGCCGCGATCCAGCGACCGACTTCATCGACGCCCGACTTGGTGTACGTGCCGCAGTCGATGTTGACCAAGCGCTCAAGGTCGGCCAGGTAGTCGGCCTGACTGGCGGTCAGGGCGGCCTGCAGGCTGGCAAGCTGTGCATCGGTAACCATGGCGGCAGGGTACCCGAGGCATCCATTCAGTTCCTATACTCCGGCGCACCGTGCGCCTGGTCGAAATACGTGTCCTCGACGGTCCGAACATCTATCTGCTCGAGCCTGCCATCCGCATCGAGGTCGTCGTGGGCCGGCGGCGGACGTGGTACGGGTCGCGCATGCCCGGGGCATATGACCTGATCCGGCTTGGCGCCAACGTGCGTCCCAGCGACGCGCCATCGTCGGTAGTCGCGCTGGCCAACGCGGTCCGCCGGCTGCACCGCGCGGCACTTGACCGGCACGTGCCGGTGACGATCCACCGCACCAGCGAGCCCGGTCACTGGGTTGTCGCCTATCCGTGGCAGGCCCGCGATCAGGCAGAGACGATCGCCCGCGCGGCGCTGCGGATCGCGGACGCGAACGGTTCGACGGAACGCCTGTTCGCGCGGGCCGTGGAGCGGGTGCGCGACGCCGGTGGCCCGGCACCCGAGTGGCTCACGGACGCCGTACTAACGAAGCTGCGCAACCGCGACGGCAAGCGCGTGCCGATGATCAGCATCAGCGGCACCAACGGCAAGAGCACGACCACGCGCATGGTCAGCCACATCGCGCGCCTCTCCGGCCAGCACGTGGGCACGACCACGACCGACGGCGTGTACGTCGACGAGGTACTGACCGAGGCGGGCGACTTCACCGGTCCGCAGGGCGCCAGGGCGGTACTCAGCCAGCCGGGGGTGGATCTGGCGGTGCTCGAAACGGCGCGCGGCGGGATCCTGTTGCGCGGCCTGGGCTACGAGTCGAACGACGTCAGCATCCTGACCAACGTCAGCGCCGACCACCTCGACCTGCAGGGGCTGCACACGCTGCCTGAGCTGGCGGAGGTGAAGTCGGTCATCTGCCGCGTCACCCGGCCCAGCGGCACGGTCGTCCTCAACGCCGACGACCAGCTGGTGGCGGGCGTGGCCGCGCGGGTCAAGGCAAAGGTCGTGCTGTTCAGCGTCCGCGGCACCGGCGCGCGGCTGCGGCGCCATCTTCGCCGCGACGGGCGGGCGTTCATCTACGAGGGCGGCTGGCTCGTGGAGGTCGCCGGGCAGCGGTCGCGCAGGATCGTCGCGGCTACCGACGTTCCGGCGACGCTGGGCGGCCTGGCGCGGCACAACATCGCCAACGCTCTCGCGGCGGCCGCCGGCGCGCGGGCGCTGGGTTTCAGCGCGCAGCAGGTGGCCGCCGGCCTGAAGGACTTCCGCATCTCGCACGATTTGATGCCCGGCCGGCTCAACCTGTATCGCCGCGGCAACCGGCTCGTGGTCATCGACTACGCGCACAACGTGGCCGGCCTGACCGTGCTGCTCGACACGGTTGAGGCGCTCATCGGTGGTCGCGGCAAGCGGCGAGCGACGCTATCGCTCATCGTGGGCAGCGCGGGCGACCGGCCCGACGATCAGCTGCGTGAATTGGCCCGGATGGCTGCGCAGCGTGCCGACCAGCTGGCGCTCAAAGAGGATCTGCCGTTCCTGCGCGGGCGTTCGCGCGAGAGCACATTGGGCGAGCTGCGCGAGGGCTTCCGCGCCGGGGGTGCCAACCCGGCGGCAGTGCCGGTCTACATCGACGAGGCAACGGCGTTGCGCGGCGAGCTCCAGACAGCGGGCCGATTCGCCGCCGATCAGAGCGGAGAGCCGCGCGTCTTGGTCCTGATGTGCCACGCGCACCGCGAGGAGGTCGCCGACTACCTCCAGGCCGCGGGTTTCGAGCCGGCAAATGAGCTCGCCAGCCTGGCCGACTTCCAAGCTAGCCTGAACAGTCCAGCCTAGCCCCGCTACGCCAGGATGATGCCCGACCCAGGGATAGGTGTGCCGGCTTGGAATGCCGCCCGGAGCCGCTGCGGCGGAGTGGCGAATCGTAGCCCAAGCGCGGTCAGCAGATCGTCGACGACAGCTCTGTTCGCCCGTGTATCGGCCAGCACGA
>DAIERN010000111.1 GCA_027346765.1 Chloroflexota bacterium
TGGAGCCGCTCGTCGGCCGCCCGTGAAGTGGCCCAGAAGACTGGTCTCGCGCGGCGCGAATTGTTCCGCGAGGGCGGATAAACTCGCGCACTCATTTTCAGCAGGAGCGAAGTCGTGACTACAGCCGATCAGCCGTTGGTCGATACCCCGGTCGAGCCTGAGACGCTGGCCACGCCCGCGATGGGCCTGGAGCCGCGCGACCAGCCCGCCAAGCGCGTGATCGTCATCGGCGGTGGCATCGCCGGGCTCGTCGCCGCGTTCGAGCTGGTCCGCCAGGGCCACGAGCCGCTCGTCCTGGAAGCGCAGCACCGCGTGGGCGGCCGCGTGCGCACGATTCGCGACTTTGCACCTGGGCTATATGCGGAGGCGGGCGCGATGCGCATTCCCCGGGTGCACGACCTGACGCTCGCCTACTGCGACCTGTTCGGGCTCGAGCTCCGGCCCTTCGTGATGGGCAATCCCAACACGCTCGTCTGCATCGATGGCAAGCGCATGACCATCGCCGAGGCGGACGCGAACCCGGACAAGCTGCCGTTCGATCTGGCCGACCACGAGAAGGGCAAGACCTGGACGCAGCTCTGGAACGAGGCGACGAGCGAGTTCCGGCAGCGCTACGAAGAGGGCGGCGTGGGCTCGCTCGATGCGCTGCTGCACGAGTTCGACCAGTACTCCATCCGCGAGTTCCTCCAGATGCGCGGCTTCAGCGAAGGCGCACTGGAGCTGTACGGCGTCATGAGCTTCCGCGAATCCAACATGAACGCGGCGGTCGTGGAGCAGCTGCGCGAGATCGTCGGCAAGTCCTTCGAGGACATGCAGGAGATCGTGGGCGGGCTGGACCTGCTGCCGCGCGCCTTCTACGAGAACCTGAAGCCGTACGTCCGCTTTGGCGCGGAAGTCACGGCGATCGACCAGACGCCCGACAAGGTCACGGTGCACTACAAGCAGCGCGCCGCGGGACGAATGAGCGTCACCGGCGACTACGCGATCTGCGCCATCCCGTTTAGCGTCCTGCGCGACATCGAGATCCTCAACACGCCGTTTGCCAGGCCCAAGCAGAAGGCCATTCGCGAGCTCAACTACAACGCGTCAACCAAGATCCTCTTCCAGACCAGGCACCGGTTCTGGGAGCAGGAAGACGGGATAGTCGGGGGCACGACGGTGACCGACCTGCCGATCAGGCGCATCGTCTACCCGTCGTTTTCCAACCCCGACGACGAACGGGGCACGCTGCTCGCGTCGTACACCTGGGGCCAGGACGCGCTGCGCTGGGGCGCGATGAGCCCGAGCGACATGATCGAGCAGGCGCTCGAGGACGTCGCCCAGGTCCACCCGTCAATCATGAGCGAATTCGAGGTGGGTGCCGTGCAGGACTGGTACGGCGACTCCTACGCCCGGGGCGCGTTCGCGCTGTTCGAGCCCGAACAGCAGACGCGGCTCCAGGACGCGATCGTGGCCCCAGAGGGGCGGATCCACTTTGCCGGCGAGCACACGTCGCTGTACCACGCGTGGATCCAGGGCGCGCTCGAGAGCGGCATCCGTGCCGCCAAGGAGATCCACCAGGCGCCCGCCGTCTTCGCCAGCACCGCAGAGACCTGACCCGGGCCCAGCGACGGTGGTTTCCGCCAAATGCAGGAACGGTCTGCACGAGCTCGCCGATCTTGCTCCAGCCGCCCACCCAGTGCTGCACCTGACGAGAAACAGGCCCGATGCTGGCTCTCGGCGCCTAACCAGTGCTGCGTTTGACGGGTAAGGGAGCGGCCGTAGTTGGCTAGTAGGCCAGCTCGCCCAAGACGATCGCGATGGCCTGGCCGAGCAGCGCGGCGTTGTCGAGATCCACGTTCGGCGTCGTGTCGCAGGCGAGGTGGTAGCAGGGATCCTCTGGCGCGTTCGCGGTCCCGCCAAAGATGGGTGCCTCGCTGGGCGACATGGGGCTCAGCCCAGAGAAGAGGCCGCCGATTGGGATCCCGGCAAGCTCGAAGTTGTAGTGGTCGGACCCGGCGCCCATGTCCAGGGCGATGCCCGGGGCTTGCAGCGCAGTCAGGGCGTCGAGCAGTGACTGCGTGATGTCCGCTGAACCTGCCGGAGCGGCCGCGTCGTCGTATACGTACCGCGCCGGATTGGGCGAGCCGACCATGTCGAGATTGAGGTATGCGGAGATCTGCTGACGGTCGGCGGACGCGAGCTGGTTCACGTACGCCGCCGATCCCAGGTCACCGAACTCCTCCGCCGACCAGAACCCGAAGCGGATGCTCTGCGCGGGCTGCTGCTGCCCAGCGACGGACGCGGCGAGCGACATCAGAGTGGCCACGCCAGAGCCGTTGTCGTTGATGCCCGGGCCGTCCAGCACCGAGTCGAGGTGGCCGCCGAGCATGACCACGTCGTCGGTCTCGCCGGGCCATGTGGCGATGATGTTGTCGACGGTCGCGGTGTGGTTGTCGCCGTGGACCGAAACGGTGGCAGACTTGCCATTCAGGCCGGCATGGGCCGGTTCGCGGCCGACGACTATCACGGGGATCGTGATGCCGGCCGGATCCAGCAGCGTTGGCCGCAGGATCTGGTTGGCCTCCCAGCGGTCAACCATTGAGATCATTGCCAGGGCGCCGGCTGCCTGTGCGTACTCGACCTTCTGGCGCGTGAAGCAGAAGCCGCTCTCAACGACTGCGATATGGCCCGCCGTGAAGCTGGACCATGCGCTCGGGTCACAGCCCAGCGTGCGCCCGCCCACGCCGACGAATTCGAGTTCGCCACTCACATCGCCGCTCGCCGAGTACAGCGCCGCGTGAACCCATTCGGGCGCCGTCCACGTCTGATCGCCGACCGTGAGGCTGGGCGGATCAATTTCGTCGAAGAACGGGAAGTCGAACGGCTGTCGCTCCACCTTGAAGCCGAGATCGGTCATCACCTGCGCGACGTAGTCGGCTGACGCGTCATAGCCGGGTGTTCCGGCGGCGCGAATGCCGTCGTTGTCATCGGCGATCTGCTGGAGGGCCGCGAGGTGCTGGGTGATGAGCGCGGGATCCACGGTGAGACTGGTGGTCGGCGCGGTGGTGGGGGTTGCTGTTGGCCCGACGGTGGAGGTGGCCGAGGCCGTGCTGGTCGGAGTTGGGCTGGCAGTCGGTGGGGCGGTAGGGCTGCTGGTCGGTGGGTTCGTCGGGGGGACAAAGGGCCCGCTCATGCAGCCGGTCACCACAATCAGTGCACCGACTAACCCAGGCAGCCGACTCATCCCGCTCAGCCTACAACCGCGCATTTACCATCTGCGAATGACCGACGAACGCTGGACTCCCGCCGATACGGCGTCATCGCTGGCCGCCGAGCAGGCCAAGGCCGACCCTTCCGCCCAGCCCGATCCATCCGCGGCGCCCAAGGTGCCGGCGGACGTGCTCGAGATCGCGCGCAACGGTCTCGTCGCGCGGTCGGGGCAGGCGAAGCGCGTGCTGATCATTGGTGGCGGCATGGCCGGTCTGGTCGCGGCGTACGAGCTGCGCAGGGCAGGCCATGACCCGCTGGTGCTGGAGGCGCAGGGGAGGGTCGGTGGTCGCATCTACACGCTGCGCGCGCCGTTCGGTCCGGGGCTGTATGCGGAGGCCGGCGCGATGCGCATCCCGCGGGCGCACGACCTGACGCTCGAGTACTGCGCCAAGTTCAACCTGCCCATGCGGCCCTTCGTCATGGGCAACCCGCGCGGCCTGGTCTACATCGCCGGCCAGCGCATGACCGCGGCGGAGGCGAACGAGCACCCCGAGAAGCTGCCCTTCAACCTCGCGCCGACCGAGCACGGCCGAAGCGCCGATTCGCTCTGGAGCGACGCCATCGCCGACCTGAAGTCGATGGTCGAGGCGGACGCCGAGCAGGCATGGCCGGAGATCGTGAAGCGCTACGACGAGTACTCGCTGTACGAGTTCCTGCGCCACAAGGGGTTCAGCGAGGGCGCGATCGAGTTCTATGCGGTCATGAACTTCGTCGAGAGTGACCTGCACAACTCGTTCATCGAGGTGCTGCGCGAGGAGCTTGGCGGCGCATACGTCGACATGCAGACGATCAGCGGCGGCATGGACGCGCTGCCCAACGCGCTGTACAGGCAGATACCTGAGGCGATTCGCTTCGGCACTGAGGTGCGCGCGATCCAGCAGGACGGAAAGTCGGTCACGGTTCACTGCAAGGTGGGGCCGGACCAGGTTTCGTTCACCGGCGACTACGCCATCTGCACCGTGCCCTTCTCCGTGCTGCGGCCGATCGAGGCCGACTTCTCGCACGAGAAGGAGCGCGCCATCCGCCAGCTCAACTACCATGCCTCGACCAAGATCCTGATGCAGGTGCGCGAGCGCATCTGGGAAGGGGAGGACGGGATCGTCGGCGGCGCGAGCGTCACTGACCTGCCCGTGCGCCGGCTCAACTACCCGCCCACTGATGATTCGACGACGCGCGGCGTGCTGCTCGCCTCGTACACCTGGGGTCAGGACGCGCTCCAGTGGGGCGCGATGGACGAGGAGACGCGCATCGAGGAGGCACTCGACGACGTCGAGCGGCTGCACCCGCGGATCCGGGAGGTGTTCGAGGTGGGCTCGTCGCACGCCTGGTACAGCGACAAGTGGGCGCGCGGGGCTTTCGCGCTGTTTGCGCCGGAACAGCAGACGACGCTCCAGCAGGCAATCGTGCAGCCCGAGGGACGCGTCTACTTCGCCGGCGAGCACTGCTCGCTATACCACGCCTGGATCCAGGGCGCGATCGAATCGGCCCTCCAGGTGTCGCGCGAGATCAACGAGCTGCCGGACGCTTGACCGCACGAGTCGAGGCGTTCACCGGCTGGTTGACCGCGTTCGGCGACGCGTGGGAGGCCACAGACAGCGCGGCTCTGGGGCCGCTGTTCACCGTTGGCGCGACCTTCGCGCCCGACCCATTCGCGGACGTGGTGCGCGGCCGCCGCGCAGTGATCGCCTGGTTCGCCGAGTCGTTCGCAGCATGGCCCGGTGCGTCGTTCACGGCGCAGGTGCTGGGCGCGGGCGATACCTACGGCGTGGCCCACTGGCGCGTGTCCACCGGGGAGCGGGCGCTCGACGGCGTGTGGGTGGTGGCGTTGGACGCGCGCGGCCGGTGCGAGTCGCTCCGCGAATGGTCGAGCGCGACACCTGTGCGAAGCGACAGATAAGCGCCTGGTAATCGGGGCTGCCTAGAGTCGGAGGCGTCTAGTTCCCGCCGCCCGCCGAGAACGCAGGCCGAGTCCGCATGGGCCGGCCAGGAGGTTTGAGCGGCATGAACCATGTCGTGCTGACGGGGCGGCTGACGCGCGATCCAGAGTCGCGCAAGCTGGCCAGTGGCAAGACTGTCACGGAGTTCTCCGTGGCCACCAACGACTACCGCGGCGGCTCGGA
>DAIERN010000112.1 GCA_027346765.1 Chloroflexota bacterium
GGAACGGAAGATCCTTCGGACGGTCGGGCAGAGGAATGTACGTGTCCAGCGCCTCGTAGAGCTTGATGATCGCCTCGTCCGCCAACGGACCCTTCTCGCCGTTCAGCGCCTTGATCGCCGCTCCGCGGATGATCGGCGTGTCGTGCCGCCCAAGGTCGCCTGAGAAGACCAGCTGTCGTTCGGGACCGCCCGGAGAGTCGGTGACGTGGAGCCGGATGATCGCCGAGCCCAGGATGTGGCCGGCGTCCAGGAAGATCGCCTTGATACCGGGCGCGACGTCGATCTCGCGCTCGTATCGGACCGACTGGAAGTGCGTCAGCGCCTGTTCCGCGTCGTGCTCGTCGTAGAGCGGCTCGTCGAGCTCCACCTCCATGGCGGGCGGCTGGTAGCGCAGCGCGACCTCGGGGTTGGGCGCCATCCAGGCCTCGCCCTTGCTCACGGCCTCGCGGTTGAGCGGCGGCCAGTGGTCGGCGTGCATCAGCTGGTCGTTGGGCACCATCTTGGCCCGGTCGCCGTTGAGGTTGCCGTCAACGTCCTCACCGGACAACTCGATCGCGGCTTCCAGCGCCGCCTGTCGTTGCTTGTCCTCAGCCGCGGCCTTCTGCGGGTTGCGCCGCTCGAAGCGAGCGTGGCGCTTGGCCGCTTCCTGCTGCAGCTTGCCCGAATCGAGCAGGACGAGCCTCGCCAGCTCGCCCGTGCCAGCCGTGGCGTAGATCGGGCCCTTGAAGCCGCGCGCCACCACGTACGGGATCAACCCGCAGTGGTCCAGGTGGGCGTGGGTCAGCAGGATGGCGTCAAGCTCGGCCGGGTCATAGGCGAGCGGGATGCGGTTGCGGATCGACTCGTTGGGGCTGCCCTGGAACATGCCGCAGTCCACGAGAACCTTCGCCAGGCCGGTCGTCAGCAGGAACTGTGAGCCGGTGACCGTGGTCGCCGCGCCCAGGAATTGAAGCTGCATCACCGCGGATGGTCGCACCGGTCGCTGTGAACCGCGCCGCCCCGCGGCGAGGCAACTCATCTCAAACGTCGCCGAATGTGAGCCAGATTCCCGAAATACGAGCCTGCGAGCCGCCGTTGGGGGCAAATGGGCACCGACCGACCCCAGTCGCAGCCAGATTCGACCGATTTGAAGCGCTCGTTTCCCGCCGGCCACAGCAAATCACGGGTCCGAATCAGACCGCTTGCCCGTTCGCCCTTGATTTCGTGAATGTGGCTCCCGGGGTCGAGTCCCCAGACTTGGTGTAACAGCGCGGGATAGGCCTACAACGGAACGGCCACCGCGTCATCCTCACGTCGTTGGACTTTGCAACCGACGACAGGAGGGACACCACGGTGGCCGACAACAGCATGGCTCTGCTCGACACGTTGCGCAAGGCGAGTGGCGAAGGCGACGTCGATGTGCTGCGCGAGGGCGTGCGCATCCTCGCCCAGGCGATCATGGAGGCCGAGGTCAGCGAGGTCACCGGCGCCACCCGCGGCGAACGCAAGCCGGAGGCTCGTCTGACCCATCGCAACGGCTACCGCGAGCGCCGCTGGGACACCCGCGTCGGCACGATCGAACTGGCCATCCCACGCGTGCGCGATGGCAGCTACTTCCCGAGCCTGCTCGAGCCGCGCCGGCGCGCCGAGCGGGCGCTGCTGTCGGTCGTTCAGGAGGCCTACCTGGGCGGCGTCAGCACACGCCGCGTCGACGACCTGGTGCGGGCACTGGGTATCGAGGGCATCAGCAAGAGCGAGGTCAGCCGCATGTGCGCCAGCCTGGACGCCGAGGTCGAGGCCTTCCGCAACCGGCCGCTGACCGACTGCGCCTTTCCCTACCTGTGGCTCGACGCGACCTACCTCAAGGTGCGCGAGGCCGGGCGGGTGGTGTCGATGGCCGCCCTCGTCGCCACCGGCGTGGCGCTCTCCGGCGAGCGGCGCGTGCTCGGGCTCGAGCTCAGCCCGGGCAACGACGAGGGCAGCGCCTGGCCCAGGTTCGTACGCTCGCTTGTCCAGCGCGGCCTGCACGGTGTCCGGCTGGTCGTATCCGATGACCATCCGGGCCTTCTCAAGGCGGTGCGCGAGCAGCTGCTGGGCTCGGGCTGGCAGCGCTGTCGCGTGCACTTCACGCGCAACGCCTGTGATCTCGTGCCGCGGGCCGCGCGGAGCATGATCGCCAGCGCCATCCGGAGCATCTTCGAGCAACCCGACGAGCACTCGGCACACGAGCAGTGCGATCGCGTCGTCGACGGCCTGCGGCCACGCTTTCCGGCCGTCGCCGAGTTGCTTGCCGGGACCGAAGACGACTTGCTGGCCCACTTCACCTTCCCTGAGACACACCGGCGCCAGATCCGCAGCACCAACCCCCAGGAGCGGCTCAACAAGGAGATCAAGCGCCGCACCAACGTGGTCGGCATCTTCCCCAGCCGGGCTGCGGCGATCCGCCTGGTGGGCATGATCCTGGCCGAGCAGGACGATGAGTGGCAGGACGGCCGGCGCTACTTCCGGCCCGAGACGATGGCCGCCATCGATGCCGCCCAAGGCGAGGAGGTGATGCCGCTGCTGCTAGCCAGCTGAGCGATCAGGCGTGAGGACCTGTTACACCACGACCTGGGACTTGACCCGCTCAACAGAACGGTGAGTGAGCGGTGACCGAGCGCGTGGGCGCCCCGACCCACAACTAACAGTCTGGCCACGAATACTTGAGAGTTTCGTGGCGGCGGGCGGCTTGATCGCCGCGGCAAGACCGTTAGATGACGCCGGCGGAGCGCAGCGCGGCCACCTCGGAGTCGGAATAGCCCAGCTCGGCGAGGATCGCGGCGGAGTGCTCGCCCAGGAGTGGGGGCGCGCTCCGGATTGATGCGGGAGTAACGGACAGCTTGTAGGGCAGCCCGACCTGGGGCACCGATCCGAGCGTTGGATGCCCAATCTCCACGCGCATCGCGCGCGCGACCGCCTGCGGCTGCTCGAATGCGCCGAGCACTGTGTTCACCGGCCCGGACGGAATCTCCGCCTCGGTCAGGCGGCGCAGCCAATGCTCTGTGTCGGCTTCCTTGAAGCGCGCCGCCAGGATCTTGCGCAGTACCTGCCGGTTGCGCACCCGGGCGCCGTTGTCCGCGAAGCGCTCGTCGTCGGCCAGCTCCGACAGATCCAGCTCTTCGCACAGCCGCGGCCACTGGCGCTCGCTGCCCACGGCGACGACGATCTCGCCGTCCGTTGTCGCGAAGGTCTCGTAGGGCACGATGTTCGGGTGGGCGTTGCCCAGGCGCGGTGGCTGCTGCCCGGTCGCAAAGGCGTTGTGCGCCTGGTTGATGAGCATCGCCAGGGTGGACTCGAGCAGCGACACGTCGATTCGCTGGCCGACGCCGGAGCGCAGCGCCGCGAGGACGCCCACCGTGCCAAGCAACCCGGTGACGATGTCCGTGATCGCGACGCCCAACTTCGTGGGGTGGCCACCGTCTGCGTCAGGAAACCCGGTGACGCTCATCAGCCCGCCCACGGCCTGCGCGACGAAGTCATAGCCTGGCTTGGCTGCGTCCGGCCCGTCGGGGCCGTAGCCGGTGATCGACAGCTGGACGAGGCGGGGATTGAGCGCTCGCAGGCTTGCCTCCCCCAGGCCGAGTCGGTCCAGTCCGCCCGGTCGGAAGTTTTCAACGAGGACGTCCGACCGACCGATCAGCCGGCGCACGACCTCCCTGCCTTCCGCACGGCCCAGATCCAGGCGCAGGCTGCGCTTGTTGCGGTTGACCGACAGGAAATAGACCGCAGTCCGCTCGTCCGCGGGGGCGTCTGGGTTGATCCATGGCGGGCCGTAGCCGCGCGTCGCGTCGCCGCTGAGCGGCTCAACCTTGATGACGTCGGCGCCCAGGTCGGCCAAGGTCATGGTGCACCACGGGCCCGCCAGGACGCGCGACAGGTCGAGCACGCGCAGTCCCTTCAGCGGTCCGTCGCGGCCCTCTCCCATCCGGCCGATCGTAGCGGCCCATAACATCGCTGCACATGGCCGGCCCCGAACTCCTCGCGTTCATCGCCTCGATCGCCGCGGGGAGCTTTGGCGCGATCGTCGGGGTGGGCGGCGGGCTCATCCTGGTGCCGCTGCTCGCGGTTGGCCTGGGCGTGCCGCTCCACACGGCCATCGCCACGAGCCTGCTGGGGGTCATCTGCGTCTCGACTACCGCGTCCGCGTCATTCCTGAGGAGCGGCCTCGCGGACCGGCGGCTGGGCCTGACGTTGCTGGGCGCGACCGCGCTGGGCGGCCTGATGGGCGGCTACGTGGCGGGCTACCTGGATGCGCGCGTCCTCGCCGCGCTCTTTGGCGTCGTGCTCACCGCGGTGGCAGTCCAGATGCTGCGTCGTGGGACCGCGCCTCACCCGCCGGTCAGCGGCGAGCCCGGCTGGCTCGAGTTCGACGAAGCCTATGTCGAGCCGAGCACCGGGTTGGAGGTCGCGTACCGAGCGCGCAACGTGGGCCCGGCGACGGTCGTGTCCGTCTTCGCCGGTGCGCTGTCAGGCCTGCTGGGCATTGGCGGCGGCGTCATCAACGTGCCGACCATGAACGTCCTGATGGGCATACCGATCCGCGTCGCCACGACGACCTCGACGTACATGCTGGCCGCGACTGCCGCCGCGAGCGCGGTGCTGTACTTCAGCCGGGGCGACATGGATCCGGCCCTCGCGGCGCCGGTGGTCGTGGGCGTGTTCCTGGGCGCTCGCGGCGGCGCGACGCTGGCCCATCGCTTGCCACACCGGATGCTGATCCTTCTTTTTGTCGCGGTGGCCGCGTTCTTTGCGTTCCAGATGTTCCTGAAGGCGTTCGGGTCGTGAGCGGCCAGCGGCCGCCGTTCGCGGCCACGGCCAGCGTCCTGACCATCGGATCGACGTCGTCGGCGGCAGCCCTGGCGGTTGCGTTTCTGGCCGGCCTGCTGGGCGCGGAGTCGCTCAGCTCGGTCCTTGCGACTGCCGGAATAGTGGCGCTGATAGCGACACCGGCGGTTGGCCTGATGACGACATGGTTGGAGCTGAGGCGCGAGCGCTTGGCCCAGGCGTGGCTCGCCGTCGTCGTCCTGCTCGTGCTGTTCCTGGCAACCATCGTCGCCGTGGCTGCCCGGGTCTAGCCCGGAGAGTCTTCAAGACGTGCGCAAGGCCCGGGGAGGGGGCCCGGGCCTTGCATTCTCTTTGCGGCAGCGCCCCGTCACCAGACGCCTCGCATTGAGTAGGTATGCGATTTGATGTGCCCCCAGATTAGGGGCGCACCCGTCACGCCACCCTTCCCCTAACGTGCCCCAAGGTTGCAGGCACGTAACGTTCTCATTGCGCGCTTATCCACCGAGCCCGGCCATCACCGCCCGTTCGGCGAGCCCGATTGGCAGCCGGCCACTGCC
>DAIERN010000113.1 GCA_027346765.1 Chloroflexota bacterium
GTCGAACGCGTCGACGCCTTTCGCCAGATCCTGAGCGACATCCTGACCCTCAATGCGACGCTCGTTAACCAGGCGCAGAACGAGGAGATCAAGCGCCTGACTGAGGCGAGCTTCACGCAGAACGAAGAGGTCAAGCGCATCTCCGCATGGGCCGCGATCCTGTTCGCGCCCACGCTCATCGGCACCATCTACGGCATGAACTTCAAGGTGATGCCTGAGCTGGATTGGGCGCTCGGCTATCCCTTCGCGCTGATGCTGATGCTCGTGGTAAGCGTGTCGCTGTTCTTCGTTTTCAGGTCGCGCGGCTGGTTGTGAGCCACTCCCCGCGCGCCGGCGCGTGGGTGCTACTGGGCGCCCTGGGCCTGGGCGTGCTGCTCGTGGGCATCGAGCTCATGGTGACCGCCGTCGCTCTGCCCCAGATCATCGCCGACCTTGCCGACTGGACCCGCCTGCGTGAGGCGTCGTGGATCGTCAACGCCTATCTGGTGGCGTACATCGCGGTGATGCCGCTCTGTGGACGCGCGGCGGATCGACACAGCCTCGCGGCTCTGTACGGGCTGTCGCTGGGCGCGTTCGCGCTTGGCTCCATCTTGTGCGGCGCGGCCCCGAGCCTCGAATGGCTGATTGCGGCGCGGATCGTGCAGGGCGCGGGCGCGGGCGCGATCTTCCCGCTCGCGACGGCCGCGGCGGGTCACCTGTTCGAGGGCCAGTCACGCGCCCGCGCCATCGGCGTGATTGGCGCGCTGTCCTTCCTGGGCATGGCGGCAGGGCCGGTCATCGGTGCCGCGGTGTTGTCGCTCGAGGTGCCCATGGGTGCGCTGACGGCGCCGGCGTGGCGCTGGATCTTCTATCTGCCGGCGCCGCTCGCGGTGCTGAGCGGGCTGTACCTGTGGGCCGCGGCGCCAGCGTGGCCGCGTCAGTCCGCCACCGGGCGGCTGGACCTGGCCGGTGGCGCGCTGTTCACCTCGGGCCTCGCCCTCGCCTTGGTGGCGCTCACGACGGTCGGCGCGGACGGCTCGCCCGATCCGCTGCTGCTGGCCGGTGCCGGCGGCATCCTCCTCGCGCTCGCGTTTGTGCGCTTTGGTCGGGCGGCCGACCCGTTCATCGACCTGCGCATGTTCCGCGATCGCACCTTTACCGGGGCGACGCTGATGAGCCTGATCACCGGCTATTCGCTCGCCACGGCCATCATCGGCGCGGCGGTGTTCGTCGATCGCGTGCGCTACGCCGGGCCGGCCGAGCAGCAGCTGACACTGGGCGCCCTGGCCGGAGCGATGGCGATCGGCGCGCTGGGGGCCGGCTTTCTCGTTCGGCCCATGGGCGTGATGGTGCCCAGCATTGCCGGCCTGCTCGCGGAGATCGGTGGCCTGCTGCTGATGTCGCGCGCCGATCCAACGACTGACCTAGCCACCCTGTGCGCCGCGCTGGCCCTGTTTGGCGTGGGCTTTGGCGTCACCGTGACGGCGCGAACGACCGGCGCGCTCGAGGCGCTGGGGCGCAAGGCGTTTGGGGTGGGATCCGCCGTGCTCACGGTGGCGCGCATGATCGGCATGGGCACGGGCCTCGCCGCGCTCACGGTTCTGGGCTCGAACAGGATCGAGGCGCTGAGCGTCGTCCTGACCGACCAGGTGGCGCGCGACGCGGTCCTGCCACTCGCGCTGCGCGGGCGGCCACTCGAGGATTACCTGGTGGTCGACGCCCTGGAGCGCTGGGCCGCCGTGGAGGCTGCCCAGATCCTGGCGTGGACGTTCCTTGTCGCGGCCGTCGTGACGGCGGTCGCAATACTGCCTACGCTCGCCATGCGCAACAGGCCCGGATCACATGCCCGGTCAGCGGAAGGTGAGGAAGTCGGCAATGTCGTCGAGGAGGCGTCACGAGCGGGGCTCGCCATCTGAGAATCCCGCCGGCGCCAACGAGCTCTGGGCGCTCAGCTGGACTGAAGGGAGCGGCGCGCAACCGCTGACCGGCCTGGACGCGCTCAAGAAGGCCTACACGGCCGACACGTCCGCCCGCTTCTGGATCGACCTGATATCGCCCGGCGCCGAGCTGCTGGACGCGCTGACCAAGCTGCTGGGCCTGCATCCGCTGGTGACCGAGGACATCCTCGAGCGCAACCAGCGCGCCAAGATCGAGCAGACCGGCGACGCGCTGCACCTGGTCATGTTCGCGCTTGAATACCAGGGCGAGGTCGTGCCGCATGAGCTCGACATCGTCCTGGGGCCGCGCTACCTGCTGACGGCGCACGACACCGGCATCGATCTGCGCGGCGCGCAGGTGCTGCGCCGCGACCCCGGCATTCACCTCGCCGAAGGCCCGGATTTCGTGCTCTGGATGGTCACCGACTGGCTGGTCGACCAGTACTTTCCCGTTTTCGACAAGCTGGGCGACGAGATCGACGAGCTCGAGGTCCAGGTCGTGCGCAAGCCGGGCACCTGGGTCGTCGAGCGGCTGTTCACGCTGCGCCGCGACCTGCTCGAAATCCGCCATGCGGTCAACCCGCAGCGCGAGATCTTCAACCAGCTGACCAACCGCGACCTGGGTTTGATCAGGCCCGAGCGCATCGTCTATTTCCGCGATGTCTACGACCACCTGATCCGACTGACCGACGAGCTCGATTCATACCGCGAGCTGGTCAGCACGACGCTCGATATCTACCTGTCGCAGATCAACAACAACCTGTCAGAGATCATGAAGCGCCTGACCGGGGTGACGGTGATCCTGGCCACCATCGGCGCGATCGGGGGCATCTTCGGCATGAGCGAGGCGGGCGCGGCCTTCGCGGGCACCGAGGCGATCGGCTTCTGGCTGGTGACGATCGTGGCCGTGGGCATGGCGCTGCTCGTGGGGCTCTATTTCAGGCGGCGCGGCTGGATCTAGCCGCAAGCTAGTTCGGCAGGCAGACCCGGGGGTGTGGCGTGGGGTGCACGTCGCCGTAGCTGGCCGGCACAACGGTCAGCGGCCGCGCGGCGATCTGCAGCTTGGGGATGTGGCCGTGCCAGCCCTCGCTCGTCTGGAGCACGAGCTGGTGCATGCCAGCCGGGACCTGGGTGATCGTCAGGTCGGTCGCGTGGCGCTTCACTTTGACGATCTCGTACAGGTGCAGCATGTTGTCGTTCGTGTAGACCTGGACGAGCGAGCCGATCATGGACGCGCCGTCGTTGTACTTCGACGCATGCAGCAGCGGCGCGAACATGCCGTCCTGCGCGTGGCCGTAGATGTAGGTCGTGCCCGGACGGCCCGGGTTGACGAAGCCCACCATGTACATCGCCACGTCGCACAGCGGATAGAAGTCGACGTTGCCCGGCACGGCCAGGTTGCTGGCTATCAGCGGCAGGTCGATATCGAGCGACGGAATCACGATGCGCGTCGCGACCGCATTGCCACCCTGACCCGGCCGCGGCGTGGGGCCGGGCGTGGGCGGGGGAGTCGAGTCCGTTGGGCTCTCCGTGGGTTGCGGCGTGGGCCAGCCGGAATCGCCCACGGTGGGCTGCGGCGTGGGGCCCGGCGTAGCCGTTGCGGGTGGCTGGTCGGTGGGGTAGTCGGTGGGGTAGTCGGTAGAGAGGCTGCTGGGCGCCGGTGTCAGCGCCACGCCGCCACTTGGGATGGGCGTGTCGAGGCGCGGGTCACCGCCGCCGATCAGCGGCGCCGGCGTCTGCCACTCACCGAACGCCGAGGGCGCGTACGAGAGCAGGCCGGCGGTGAGCAGCGCCGCGCTCGCGCCCATCAGGAGCGTGGGCACGAGCCGGTCAAGCAACCATATAGCGACCTTCATTGGACGCTCGATGCTACCCCCGCCACCTTTTCGGCGCCGTAGTACTCTCAGACACAATGCGCCTTCCCGACTACCTCGGCGTGCTGGCCGCGCTGGTCGTCGGCGGATTGTTGACGATCGTGCTGCTGGCAGGATCGCTGGGTACCGCCCCAGCGCTGCCGACTCGTCCGCCGGTGTCCATTCCGCCGCTTCCGACGCCTACTCGCAACGATTCGCTGCCTTCGCCGTTGCCTTCTGGCAGCCCACTGGCGGGTAGCCTCGCAATCGGCCAGGTTGCGCCCGAGCTGCGGGTGACACTGACCGACGGCAGCCTGATGGACACGGCCGACTTCGCCGGGCTGCCCCTCTGGGTCAACTTCACGGCCACCTGGTGCCCGCAATGCACGACCGAGCTACCAATGATGCAGCGCTTCGAGGCTCAGCTGAAAGACCAGATGACCGTCCTCATCGTCGATGTCGGCGAGGACCGCACCACCGTGCGCGACTTTCTCAAGGGGCTGAACGTCGACCTCACGGTGGGCTTGGATCCTGACAGCACGATCGCGGCCCAATGGGGCGCCAACGCGCTGCCGATCCACTACTGGATTGACGCCGACGGCGTCGTGCAACAGATCGTCTATGGCGGAGCCCCAGAGCAGACCTTTATCGAGGCCATTACCGCGCTCGTGCCCGAGTTCTCGGCCGACGAGTAGCGCGCTGGCGGACCCCGCGAGACAGACGCTAAAGACCGTTCCGCGTGGACTGCGTAGCGCGGTCGAGTTGGCCGCGCGTCATCTCGAGGGACGGCCGCTGCTCGTCGTGAGCGACTTTGACGGCACCCTTGCGCGCATTGTCGACGACCCGTGGGGTGCGTCCATCCTGCCCCTGGGCCGGCGCGCGTTGCGCACACTGGCGGGCTTGCCGCAGGTCCACGTTGTAGTGCTGTCCGGCCGCACGGCGCGCGACGCCGCTGCGCGAGTGCGCGTGGGTGGCGTGGCCTACCTGGGCAACCACGGCATGGAGAGCGCCTTCCTGCGGCGCGGTGGCCGGCCGGAGCGGCTGCGGACCCAGGTCGATGACGCTGCCCACGAGGCGGTTCACGCGGCCGAGCGGCTAGCCGACGAAGTGCCGCGGCTCATCTCCGAGTCGTGGCTCGTGGTGGAGCGCAAGCCGCCCGCGGTCGCGTTCCATTTCCGGACCGCGCCCGATCTCGCGCAGGCGTCCGCGAGCCTGCGGGCGGCCGTAGACCAACTTGACCCGGGCGGCATCCTGGAGCGCTTTCCCGGCCGGCGCGTGCTCGAGCTGCGGCCTTTTGGCGCCGTGGCCAAGGGCGAGGCGCTGCAGGCGCTGGCGCGTACCGGGGAGCTGCGTCTGCTGGTGATCGGCGCGCCGGGCTTCGCTGCCCCCGGTGTGGAGTGCGTGCACGCACCGTGGTCGGAGGCCGAGGAAGCGGCGCTGGTCGTCGCCACCGCTGATGTCGAGGGTGTACGACGGCCGGCACCCCGCCTGCTGGACCTCGCGGATCCGGCACGAGATGCCGAAGCGCAGCAGCAGGAGGGCGACGT
>DAIERN010000114.1 GCA_027346765.1 Chloroflexota bacterium
GCGGCCGCGCAGGCCTTCGTCATGCGCCGTCGACAGTGCCAGGAAGCCCAGGATGGACGGCACGCTCGCGGCGGTCGCGGCGCCCTCCAGGATGCGCGTCCCACCCAGCAGATATAGGTTCGCCGTGATACCCGTGATCAACACGGCGACGGCGCCAAAGATAGGCCCCCATTCCATGACGCGGTGGTGGCCCAGTCGGTCGGAGAGCAGGCCGAAGAATGGGCTGGCGATGAGCTCGGTGCCGTAGAACGCCGCGTAGAGGAGCGAGAAGGTGACCGCGGTGACCGCGACTCCCCCGTGCTGGGGCAGGTTGCCCAGGTAGAAGGCGAGCAGGCCGCCGGTCAGGCCGGTCGAGAAGCGCAGCGTGAACGTCCCGAAGAGGACGTTGCGGATGGACGGGCCCATTCGCTTCGCTTGCCGCCTAGGCCCAGAACGGCTTCATGAGCAGCAGCGCCACGAGGACGATGCCCAGCAGGACGATGCCCAGCAGGCGCATAACGGGGCCGCTGATTGAACGCCGCTCAGTGCTGGTCTCGTTGCGCTGCCAGAAGGAGGCGAGCGTCGCCGCGCCGCCGGGCACGATCAGGAATCCCAGCCAGCCACCGACCAATAGGCCACCGATGTGCGCCGCGTTGTCGATCTGGGCGAACCCGCCAATGCCAAAGCCGATGACCAGGTTGAGCACGATCAGGATGCCGATCTGGCTGGTGATGGCGCGCGCCTGGGCTCGCAGCAGCGGCTTGTGGAAGTAGGTCGCGGCGAACACCAGGCCGAACAGGCCGAAGATGGCGCCTGACGCACCGACCGACGGGGCGGCCACGAACAGATACGAGCCGACCGAACCACCCACCGCGCTCAGGAGGTAGATGAGCAGGAACATCGCCCGGCCGTAGAGCGCCTCAGCCAGTGGACCGACAATCCACAGCGCGTACATGTTCATCAGCAGGTGCAGCGATATGGGCAGGCCGCCCAAACCGTTGGGATCGTGTACCAGCGTGACCGTCAGCAAACGCCAGTACTCGCCGTGCATTACCGCGAGCTTGTCGAGCTCGAGCAGGTTGAACAATGTCGCGCCGCCAGGGACAGCGAGCGTCGCGACGCTGACTGCGACCGTCACCGCGATCAGCGCATACGTCACGAGCGGGGTGAACGCGCCGGGCCGGGCGCGGCCGAAATAGCGTTGCGCGGCGCCCTGGTTGCCCATCTCCTTGTTGAGCCAGCCCAGGCGCGACTGGATTGCGGGGCGCTCGTCGAGTGGCGCGCGCGCCTCTGCCTCGCGGTAGCAACGAGCCGCGCCCGCCAGGTCTTTCTCGCGCACCCGCGCGCCGGCCAGCGCCACCCAGGCCCGCCACGCAAGGGGCGTCTCCGGCGCCAGCGTCGCCGTGATCCACGCCTGCAGCGCGCCCTGCTCGTCATCGAGCCTGTAGCGCGCGTCCGCCAGGCCAAGCAGCGCGGCCACGTGGAGCTGCGCATCAGGGTTGCCCACGCCGCGTTGATAGAGCCCGGCGGCGGTCTCGTAGTCGCCGGATTCGGCAGCTCGGCGCGCGCTATCGAGCACCTCGCGCGGGTCGTTCGCGCTGGCGTTCGTGGGTAAGTTGTTCATGCCCGGCGGAGTCTATCGTTGCGCCGTACGCTGTTCGAGCTCAGCCGGCCCCGCGTTGAGCGCCGGTTCCGCGGGCGGCGCGACCTCTGGCGCTTTCGGCCGGCCGCGCCGCGCTGAGCTCGCCGCGAAGGACCGCCGCGATGAGCACAAGCCAGCCGATCACTTCGGGTAGCGCGAAGACGACGACCAACAGGTCGGTCGTGCTGCTGCGTTGAGGCCGCCACGCCATGACCAGCAACGCGTTGATAACCGTGTTTGCGAACAGCAGGCCAAAGCCCATGAGAGCGGCGGTGCGCAGTGACTCCAGCGCGGCGGCAAACACGAATGCCCAGCCCACGATGTTGAGGACGGCGAAGCCAATGGTCCTGACAAGATCGAGAACTGGCGAACCCTGCATGGGAGCGCCGTACCAGATCGCGATGGTTGCGGCGACGAGCGTGCCGAACGCGATGATCACCGCTGACATGAAGGTCCGGACCCCGCCCAGCGCCAGGCCCAATAGCGCGAGGCCGACCAGACCCAGCAAGCTCGCCAGTTCCCGCGCCACGCCGCCGATGTCCTGGAGTAGCGGCGTCGCGTTCTTCCAATCGTCCGGCGCCAACGAAAGCCAGACGTCTGGCAGCCAGATCGTGACGAGGCTTACTGCGGGAGTGGCGGCGATGGCCAGTGCCGCCCAGAAGAAACGCCTGTCCTGGGGGCGGACGTAGATCACGACCGCAGCGAACACGACCGGACCGGCGAAGGCGAGTGTCCCGAGCGAGAGCTGGCCCAGCGTGAGCGAGCGCACCACGATCAGGCCGGCGACGACCGCCAGAACCAGCGTGGCCCACGGAATCGCGCGCCAACTGAATGGTCGGGCGACAGCGTCGACGCTCAACCGGTAGATCCCTCCAGATGCACACGTTGCCCAGTCCGGGCGGCGGCCAACCGCGTGCGCCACAGCCTATTGCACGCGACGGCATCCCATCGGCGGTGCGGCGCAGCGCGCCGGCGACGGCCGATGGTCCGGGTTGACGCTTTCTCTAAGTGCGTCCAAGGTGGAAGCACACGAGCCCCGCCGCTGAACCAATTGGCTCCGACGCTCGACCCTCACCAGGTGTCACCGTGCGTCGTCCGTTCCCCCTGCTGATGGCAGGGTTGATCTCCGTTATAGCTGTGAGCTCAGCGTTTCTCATCGGAAGCACTCCGGCCTCCGCGGCGCCCATCGCCGCCGCGCCGACGACCTATTGCGCCGATCCCGACACCGACCCGTCGATCGACACGGGCGCGGGCACGATGATCACGTGCGAGACAACGATCACGAACACCATCACCGGCATCGATCCTGTCACTGGCGTGGCCAGCGGCAGCGCCGTGATCACGGTCAAGGAGTGCACCGGCCCGGCCAACGGTCGGCTCGATCCCTCTGTGCTGACCTGCACCACCGACGAACAGATCCTGGTCAACCTCGTAACGCACGTTGACCAGTGCAATGGCGTGGGCTACGGCGGCGGCAACGTGCTCGACTGCACGGTCGACGTGATCAACAACTTCGTGGGCGTCACTCCCGAAGTCATCGGCGCCGCCAGTGTCAACCAGTGCAACGGATCTGCGCCGGTCACGACGGGCTGCAACCCCTTCCCCGCTACCACGACCAACGCAACCATCACGCAATGCAACAACTCGAGCTACGGCGGTGGCCAGGAAGACTTCAACTGCGACGCGAGCGGTACCACCACGGCCTCGCTGAGCGTGACCGTCGATCAGTGCAATGACTCCAACTACGGCGGTGGATCGTGGCTGAACTGCGCCACGACGCTGGCGAATAACGTCTTCCCGCTCGCAAGCGCGACGCCGACGGCGGCCGTGGCCACGGCGACGGCGAACGCCACGCCCACGCTGGCTGCGACGCCGACCGCCGCGGCCACACCCACGCTGGCTGCGACGCCGACCGCCGCGGCCACACCGACGCTCGCTGCGACGCCGACCGCCGCGGCCACACCCGCTCCCGCCGCCACGTCCACCCCCAAAGCCACTCCCACTCTTGCCGCAACGGCAACCCCCGCAGCCACGCCATCAGAGCTGCCGGATACGAGCACGCTGCGCCCACCGACGCCGCCCCAGGGAGGCAACGGCTTCACGCTCCTCCTGATCGGTGTGTTCCTGCTCGCGTTCCCGCTGTGGAAGATCTACGCCGACCGGGCGATGCCGGTCCGCTGACGGCCTCGTAGGGGGTTCACTGGCGCGCCCGGCAGGACTCGAACCCGCAACCTTCTGATCCGAAGTCAGACGCTCTATCCATTGAGCTACGGGCGCGCGCGACTCGAATTGTAGGGTCGAGCGCGGCCCCTAGAGGTCCGACGAGCGGCGCCGGACGAGCCACCAGCCCACCGGCAGCAGGCCGGCGGCGACGGCAACCTTGATCAGATCGCCCGGCAGGAACGGCCAGAGGCCGTACTTCAGCCCGTCGTCGAAGGACAGCGAAGCGGCCGCCATCAGCCACGGAATGCCGACGAGATAGATGACGATGTTGCCCAGCAGCATCGCCGCGATGGAGCCGCCGATCTTGCGGTCCCAGCCCAGCTCCGCCAGCCGGCCGACCAGCCCGCCCGCGAACAGGAAGCCGACCAGGTAGCCGCCCGTGGTGCCCAGCGCGACATGCCCGGCGTTGAGGCTGATGACCGTGTTTAGGCCAGACCGGTACACGCCGGTCGCCTGGTCGAGCGCAAAAACGGGCAGACCCACGAAGCCAAGCACCAGGTAGAGCGCCACGGAGATCAGGGCGCGGCGAAAGCCCAGCAGTGCCCCGCCAAAGAGAACGCCGAAGGTCTGGAGCGTGACCGGCACCAGCGGATCGGTCGGCAGGTAGAAGCTGATTCGGGCGCCAAGGATGATCAGCAGGGTGCCCACCGCGATCATGAGCAGGTGGCGCTGCCACGAGGCGGCGCGCTCGCCGATGCGGATGGGGACCAGGAAATCGCCCAGCGTGATGCCGCGCTCCAATGGTGGGACGCGCACCCAACGGCCGGAGGCGATCACCGGCCGATGCTACCAGCGCCGGTCTAGGCGCCCTAGCGGACGGTGTCGCTGATCGCGAAGGCGAGGCGGCCCAGGTTGAGCTCGAACAGCTCCACTTCCAGCTTGTGCTCGCCCGCCGCGAGGGGCACGCCACTCACGTGCAGCGTCACCTGGTCGCCCTTCAACACGTTGACCGGGTTTGTGCGGCTCACTTCCTTCGCACTGATGGGCCGAGCGTCGCCACTCCGTTGCGCGGTGACGGCTTCCGGCGCAATGTCGTGGTCGTCCACTCGCATCTTGCCCACGCCGGTCAGCACGCCGTTGCCCATGGGGTTGTGCGCCTTGAGCTCCCAGCCCGAGTCGGTATTGCGCAATGAACCCGCGACGTAGAACTGGCGGGCAATGAAGCCGGGAATGTTCATTTGCCAAGGTTAGGCGATACTTTCGGCTCCCCGCGCGGTGGCCTTAGCTCAACCGGCAGAGCATCGGACTGTGGATCCGAAGGTTATGGGTTCGACCCCCATAGGCCACCCCAGATTTCCCCTCTCGAAGCCGCGGCGCGCGGCGTCAGCCCATGCCCACCGGCCGCATGACCGTGACCAGCTCTTCGCCCTCGACGCTGGTGTACGAGTCGAACTCGATCAGGCTCCCGTCAGCACGCGGCATCCGGAAGCGCGAT
>DAIERN010000115.1 GCA_027346765.1 Chloroflexota bacterium
TGATGCTCAACCCCACGCTGTCCGATCTGATCGGCGGCATCCAGAGCGTCACCCTGGGCGACGAAGAGGCGCGCCGGCGCCGAACACAGAAGAGCGTGCTCGAGCGCAAGGCGCCGCCCACCTTCGATGTCGTGGTCGAGATCCAGTCGCGCGACCGGGTCATGGTTCACCCCGACGTTGCCGACACGGTCGATTCGATGTTGCGCGGCGATCCCGTCGCGCCCGAGCTGCGCTGGCGCGATGAGGGTGGCGTGCATCGCTCGCAGGCGCGGCCGCGACCAGGCCCGCAGAGCCAGTTGCCGGGCGAGCGCTTTGGCGGCCTGGTCGGGCAGGGCACGCCCAGCTTTGGCGGTGGCTGGCGGACCGAGCCCGGCTGGCGTCCCGACGCGCGGCCTTTCGAACAGGAACGCGGCTCCCGACCGGGCTATCGGCCCGGTGCGAGCGGCGGCTGGCGGCGCGGGTCGGGCGGATCGAATGGAGGCGCCGGTGGCGGCGGCCCCTTTCGGCAGGGGGAGCTAGCCGATCGCGGACCGCTGGAGCGCGGCACGGCGCTGTCCGACCAACGGGCACGCGACGCGCGCGAGCTGGAGCGCCAGCGTGAGTGGCGCGATTCCGCCTCGCGGGCAATCACCCGGCTGCACGCCGAGGAGAGCGTGGGTTCCGCGGAGCTGGCCGACGACGAAGATGACGAGGACCTCGAGCTAGATGCGCTCGAACAGGAGGCGCAGTTCGACGACGAGGAGCTGACCGGCGACCGCCGGCCCACGCGGCTGCCCGCCGCGGGCGAGACCAGCCTGCCCACGCTCAACGTCCTGGGTTACGGCGTGAGCCACAAGCGGCTCGAGCAGGCCGTGCGCGAACTGCAGCTGCCGGTGCAACTGGTGCGCGATGCGGAAGAGGCAGACGTCGTCATCACGCTGCGCAACTACTTCAAGCAGAAAGCGCCGGCCCTGCGCGAGGCCGAGGAGCGCGGCTTGCCCATCTTCGTCCTGAAGTCGAACACCATGGTCCAGATGGAGTCGGCGCTGACGTCCGTCTATGCGCTCGAGATCGACCCGCGCGACGCCGCGCTGCGCGAGGTTGAGGAGGCGATCGGTCTGGTCAACGAGCAGGCCAAACCGGTCGAGCTGTCACCTCAGAACGCGTACATCCGCCGACTCCAACACCAGGCCGCCGAGCGCGCCAACCTCGTGTCGCACTCGCGCGGCCGGGAGCCCTACCGCCGGGTCCGGCTGTACCCGGACACTGCCGCTCCACGGATCCGCCGCAGAAGCGGCTAGCTCGTGATCGCGAGCAAACCCTGGCCACAGATGAGCAGGCCGGCGACCAGAACAACAGCCGCGGTCGCGATTGGCAGGCGCTGACCGAAGTTGAGCCTCCCGGCCACCGGGAGCCGCTCAACAAGCTTGCGGGCGTGGACGAGGGCGAGGCCCACTCCGACCAGCACGCTCGCCATGCCAATGCCAAAGGCGATGGTGAGCACGATCCCCCAGGCCGGCCGACCGATCGAGATGGACCCGATCAGCACCAGCAGGGCCGACACTGACGGGATCATTCCGCCCGACAAACCCAGGGCGAACAGCCCGCGCCGGCCCATCGCCTGCTGCGGCAGATGGGTGTGGCCGATTCCATCGTGCTCGTGCCAGCCGTCGGGTCGGTGCTGTTGCTCGTGGTGGTGGTTGTCGTCGTGTTGATGGCCGTGCGGCCGGCGCTCTTTGCGCCATGAACGGACGCGCGTCACCAGCAGGTACGCGCCAATGACGATGACGATCGCGCCGGACGCGACGCTCAGGATGGGGTAGAGCCGCTCGGGCGGAACGATCGCGGTCGCGGACACGCTTAATAGGCCAAGCGCCAGCACGCCCAGGGTGTGCGACACGGTGACGGTCATGCCCAAGCCGATGGCCTGACGCGTGTTGCCGCGCGACCCGACGAGGTACGCCGCCATGACAGTCTTGCCGTGGCCCGGCGACAGGGCGTGGATCGCGCCTAACGCCGCGGCCACCAGGAGCGATAGCACGATGACCGGCAAGCTGAGGTCGGGCGCGTTGAACAGTGCCGTCACGTCCGCGCCCAGGTCCGTCGTCCCGTTGGGCACGGCCGGCGCCGGGGCGGGTTCATTCGCGACGGGCGGCTGGGCAGGCGCGACCGAATTGATGGGCGTCGAATCAGGGAATGCCAGCGCCGGCAGCGCGGGACCTCCGGGACGCGCGCTGAAGGTGGCGCTCAACTGGTTGAGTGGCACGGCCAGCAGGTCTGACGGGTAAGAGGTCAGGCGGTCAGACACGCCCGTCGCGCTCGCATTGCTGGCGCTGATCGTGGTCGCGTCACCTTCCACGACGATCTCATGCCAGCCGCGCCGCTCGGCAAAGGACGGGTCGCTGAACTCGAACGAGGCGCCCGCAGAAGTTAGTGACAGCGGGGCGCGCAGAACGCAGACGAGGCGCATCACGTCGCTGCCGGCCCCGAGCGTGAAGTGAAGTCCGGTCGCGATCGGGCTGAGCGCCAACGGTTGACCGTTTGCGGTGAGGGTGAGCGTGGTGGCCAGGCTGGCGCAGGCTGAGCGCTGGTAGTCGGCCGCTTCCGTATCGCTGACAGACCCGTCTGAGTCGGTGTCCATCTGTTGCTTCTGGGCGAAGGTGGGGATCTCGGCAAAGTCGGTGACGTGGTCGACCACCGCCGCATCGGCAGCCACCCGGATGCCGTTGTAGTGGTTGATCGTGAAGTTGCCCAGCGGATGGGCACTCGCCGCCGGGACGAAGAGTGCCAGCGCCGCGAGAGAAAGTGCGAGAGCGGTGAGCGGCTTGCCGGTCATGGCGCCACCTGCGCGCGCGCCGCTTCAACGACGAGGACAGAGAACGACGGGTTGAGCGCCAGACCCGCCTTGAGGTGCGCCTGCCCGTCAGAGGTCAGGCCATTGGCCAGCTCGATCAGTCCGGCGTGGATCCGCAGTCGCGCGTCCTGCGTGCCGCTCGCCAAAGAGAGGCGCGCGTTGGTCAGGGCCGCGGCGTCATCTCCGGCGGCGTGCTGCGCCCAGGCGAGCGCGTCGTAGCCGTAGACGTCCTTGCGCGCGACCAGCTCTGCGGTCGCGAGATCAATCGCCGTCGCGGAATCGCGACCGTGATCGGCGAGGAAGTTGATGTACTCGCGGTCGTAGACCTTGGCCCCGCCCTGGGCCGCCAGACCGTGGATGAACTGCACCGTGGCGTACTGCTTGTTTGCGTCAGCCGTACGCCCGGCAACCGCGTACAGGTCACCCAGGTAGGCAACCATGTCGGGCCGCGGCAGGGCGGCCGTCGCGGCTTCCAGCAGCGCGATGGCATGCGCGGTTTGACCCTGCGCGAACGCCACACGACCTTCGCCGTAGAGCGCCAGCGGGTAGCCCGGCAGTGCCGTCAGCGCGGCCTCGTATGAGGCGTGCGCGCCATTGAGGTCGCCCGCCAAGAGCGCGTATTCGGCGTGGGCGAAGTTGTAGAACGCGATGCTCGACGCGGGATCGCCGGCGTTGGTCGAATCAGCCGCGGCCTGCGCCGAGAGATCGAGCGCGCCCTGGGTGTCGCCCCGGATGAACGCCATCCGGGCCGCGCGGCCGGTGACCGCCGGAGTCTGCGAGCGGTTCTGCAGCAGCGTCAGGGCGTGCTGCGCCACATCGAGCTCGCCCAGCTCCAGCGATGCGTCGAAGAGGATCGCCAGCGCCCCGGTCGCGTTGGGGTTCGCGTCAAGAATCTGTGTCGCGCCGGCCTGCGCGCCCAGGAAGTCGTGCAGCGTCGAGGCGATACGGACCGCGCCGATGGCGGCCGCGGCTGAGCCGGGTGCGATGTCGAGCGCGGTCGAGTACGCGTCGCGCGCGCTGATGTAGTTGGCGATGTCGCCGGTCTGGCGGCCCTTGATCTCGAACAGGTCGCCCAGGTAGGCCCAGGCGATGTCGTCGCGCGCGTTGGCGGCGATGCGCGACTGCCAGAACGCGATGCGCCGGTCGGTGTCGGACGTGTCCACGCCGGCGACGGCGATCACTTCACCCGGCGGCCGGACGTCGGTCAGGTTGTCGGCGCCATCGACGATGGGCGAGTCGTTGATTGGCGCGGCCACGGGGCGCGGCCAGGCCTGAACGGCGACAACGACCGCGAGCGCCAGGACGGGCGGCACGAGCAGCGCCGCGCGGCGATTGAAGAGTGCACGGCTGAGGCGAGCCCGGAGGCTCGAGGACCGCCGCGTGGCGGCCCCCGAGCTCCGAGTCAACGCCGCAAGGGCGTTCACTGCACTAGTTGGCCGGCGCCAGGTACGGCCAGACGCCCGGGAA
This sequence comes from Chloroflexota bacterium, assembly GCA_027346765.1. The sequence continues at coordinate 4,301 of DAIERN010000115.1, forward strand.
GGCGCTGTCGTTGGCGATGCAGTCGCCGGTGACTCCGCCATTGGTGGCGAGGTTGAGCTCGGCATCGATGACGTCATCGGCCAGGCGGCGGCCGTTGAGGAAGCCAGACATGTTGCCCGTCTGATAGGTCAGCACGTCAGGGAACAGCACCGCGGCCAAACCGGTCGGATCGGCGGCGCCAAGCGCCGTCAACACGTCCTCGGCGTGATCGCGGTAACCAAGCGCAACCTGCTCGCTGGGCTGCGCTCGGTTGAACGCGTCCCGGTCGAACTTCTGCTTGGTCTGGTTGTTGAAAACGGTGTTGATGGCCGGCCGACCCATCTGGTCGAGCTGGACCTTCTTGCCACCGCGCCTCGCCTCGGTCGTCGCCCAGACGCCGATGTTCTGGCCGTTGCCGCCCAGCGAGCTGTTGGGCACGCGCAGAACGATGGCGCTGATGTTCAGGCCAAGGAAGAAGTCGGTCGTTCCACTGTCGCAGAAGGTGCGTCCGTTGCCGGACCCCAGGACTGCGCCCTGGAACGCCGCGAGGTCAAAGAAGAACGGATCGTCGAAGAGGCCGGCCGTTGTCCGGCCGCCACCCGGCAGGAGCGTGTCCTGGCCGGTCCAGCCGTTGGCCATGAGGACGCCGTTGCGCCACATCTTGAGCTTCTGGACGCCCATTCCGTTCGGTGAGCCGAACTTGTAGCGATAGGTGACGTCCGGCTTCAGGTCGCCGTTGGTGTCGACCTTGATCCGGTAATCGACGCCCGGCCCGAACGTAGTGCCCGAGTTGGGCAGCGCGCCGGCGCCCGGGTTGACGCCCAGGACGAAGACGGTCGCGTTGCCGCCCGAGGCGCTGAAGGCGTACAGGTCGGTGATGTCGACCGAACCCTGCGCGGCAACGGCGGGTGAATCGAGGTGATCCGCCGCGTTGACGGCCGGGGTCAGGCCAAGGGTGAGAATGATCAGAGCGCTGGCG
>DAIERN010000116.1 GCA_027346765.1 Chloroflexota bacterium
GTGCGCGAGGGCGAGGGCATCGCCGCTGGCGTGCTGGAGAGCCTGGGCGTGAACCTGGACAAGGTGCGCCATGAAGTGATTCGCGTCCTCAGCCAGTCGTCGAGTGCCGGGCCCACGACGGAAACCAAGCGTGCCTCGAAGACGCCCACCGTCGACCAGCTGGGGATCAACCTCACCGACGCTGTGCGCGCGGGCAAGATCGACCCGGTCATCGGCCGCGAGAAGGAGATCGAGCGCGTCATCCAGATCCTGTCGCGCCGCACCAAGAACAACCCCGCGCTCATCGGCGAGCCGGGCGTCGGCAAGACCGCCATCGCGGAGGGCCTCGCCCAGCGCATCGTCGCCGGCGATGTGCCTGAGACGCTCGCCAACAAGCGCGTCCTGACGCTCGACATCGGCAGCCTCGTCGCCGGCACGAAGTACCGCGGCGAGTTCGAGGAGCGCCTCAAGAAGATCATCGAAGAGCTGCGCAACACCAACGACGCGGTGCTGTTCATCGACGAGCTGCACACCCTCGTCGGCGCGGGCGCGGCTGAGGGCGCAATTGACGCCGCGAACATTCTCAAGCCGCCCCTGGCGCGCGGCGAGCTGCAGTGCATCGGCGCGACGACGCTCGACGAGTACCGCAAATACATCGAGCGCGACGCGGCGCTGGAGCGCCGCTTCCAGCCGGTTATGGTGGAAGAGCCCACCCTAGAGCAGACGGTCGACATCCTGTTCGGTATTCGCGGCCGCTACGAAGAGCACCATAAGGTCAAGATCACCGACGAGGCCGTGAAGGCCGCCGCCGACCTGAGCATCCGTTACATCACCGACCGCCACCTCCCGGACAAGGCGATCGACCTGATCGACGAGGCCGCCAGCCGCGTCCGCCTGCGCACCGCCTCAGCGCCGCCCCAGCTGAAGGAAGCGCAGAAGGAGCTCGAGCGCGTCACCAAGGAGAAGGAAGCGGCGATCAACGACCAGGACTACGAGGTCGCCGCCAACCTGCGCGATTCCGAGGCCCAGGCCAAGGAAGCGATCGACTCGATTCGCAGCAGCTGGCAGCAGAGTCAGAGCGCTGAGGTCGCCCAGGTCACCGAAGAGGACATCGCCCAGGTCGTCGCGATGTGGACCGGCATCCCGGTGACGCGCATCGCCCAGGAAGAGTCCGAGCGCCTGATGCACATGGAGGACGCGCTGCGCCTCAAGGTCATCGGCCAGGACGAGGCGATCGACACCGTTTCCAAGGCCGTGCGCCGCGCCCGCGCTGGACTCAAGGATCCCAAGCGCCCAATCGGGTCCTTCATCTTCCTTGGCCCGACCGGCGTGGGCAAGACCTGGCTCGCCAAGGCACTCGCCGAGTTCATGTTTGGCTCTGAGGACGCGCTCATCAAGATCGACATGAGCGAGTTCATGGAGCGTCACAACGTGTCGCGCCTCGTGGGCGCTCCGCCAGGTTACGTTGGCTTTGACGAGGGCGGCCAGCTGACTGAGGCCGTGCGCCGCAAGAGCTACTCCGTGGTGCTGCTCGACGAGATCGAGAAGGCGCACCCCGAGGTGTTCAACATCCTGCTGCAGATCCTCGAGGACGGTCACCTGACTGACGCCAAGGGCCGCCGCGTCGACTTCCGCAACACCGTCATCATCATGACCAGCAACGTCGGTGCAAAGTCACTGCTCAAGGACACCAGCCTGGGCTTCAAGCCGGTCGCGATCGACCTGGCGAAAGCCGAGGAACAGCAGTACGACCGCATGAAAGAGAAGGTCCTCGACCAGCTCAAGACCCAATTCCGGCCCGAGTTCCTGAACCGCGTCGACAGCGTCGTGGTCTTCCGGAGCCTCCAGATCGAGCAGATCCGGGTCATCGTCGAGCTGCTCCTTGCCCGGGTGCGCGAACAGCTCCACGCCCAGCAGATCGAGCTCGAGATCAGCCAGGAAGCCAAGGACCACATCATCAAGCTGGGCTACGACGTCGATTACGGCGCGCGGCCGTTGCGCCGGGTGATCCAGAACATGGTTGAGGATCAGCTCGCCGAGGCGCTGCTGACCGGCCGCTTCTCGCCCGGCATGACCATTCGTGTCGACAAGTCGCCTGATGCCGGCCTGACCATCGAGCCGGTCACGGAGAAGATTCCCGTCGAGGCCGGCGCCTAAGGCGCCACGCGCTCTCATGGCCAAGCAGGAAAGCCGCTATGTCTGCGGCACCTGTGGCGCAAGCAGCCTGCGCTGGGAGGGCCAATGCCGATCGTGTGGCGGCTGGAACACCCTCGTCGAAACGGTCGTTGAGCGGCCGCGCGCGGGTGCGGCGGGTGCGCGGCGCAAGGCGGTCGCAGCGCCTGCGGTCGTGGCGCTGAACGAGGTCGCGGCGCGCGACTCTGACCGCTTGGTAATTGGCCTGCGCGAGGTCGATCGCGTGCTGGGCGGCGGGCTGGTGCCGGGGTCGCTGGTGCTGCTGGGCGGCGAGCCCGGCATTGGCAAATCCACCCTGGTGCTCGCCGTGTGCGGTCGCATCGCGACCGACGAGCGGCGCGTCCTGTACGCGAGCGGCGAGGAGTCCGCGGCCCAGCTCCGGTTGCGCGCTACGCGGCTCGACCTGGCGGGCGAGACGGCGATCGACGTTCTGCCGGAGACGTCGGTTGAGCGGATCGTTGCCGCAGCTGAGGCGACGCAGCCCGGGCTGCTCATCGTTGACTCGATTCAGACGCTCACCACCGAAGAGCTCGACGGTCCTGCTGGCTCGGTCGGGCAGGTGCGCGCCGCGGCCGCGCGGCTCCAGGCCTATGCCAAGGAGAACGCCGTGCCGGTGCTCCTGGTGGGCCACGTCACCAAGGACGGGACGCTCGCCGGGCCAAAGACGCTCGAGCACCTGGTCGATGTCGTGCTGACCCTTGAGGGCGAGCGCTTCAGCGGCCTCCGACTCCTGCGCTCAGCCAAGAACCGCTTTGGCTCGACCGAGGAAGTGGGCGTGTTCGAGATGGCCGGCAGCGGCCTGCTCGAGGTCGCGGATCCGGGCGCCGCGTTCATCGAGACTGGCTCGCTGGGCGCGCCCGGCGTCGCGGTTGCCGCGACATTGGAGGGCAGCCGGCCGCTCCTCGTGGAAGTCCAGGCGCTGGTCGCGCCCCAGGTCCACGGCTCGCCGCGGCGCACGGCGGCGGGCATCGACGCCCAGCGATTGGCCCTGTTGATCGCCGTCCTGGGCCGCCGCGCCGGGATGAACCTGGCGAGCCACGACGTCTATGCGAGCATCGTCGGCGGGCTGACCGTCGAGGAGCCTTCGCTGGACCTGCCGCTCGCCCTCGCGCTCGCATCCGCGCTGCGCGACCGGCCGCTCGTCGCGGGCACGGTCGCGTGCGGCGAGATCGGCCTGACCGGCGAGCTGCGCCCGGCCACCAGCCTTGGCCGCCGGCTGCGCGAAGCAGCCCGGCTGGGCTTCACCAGGGCGATCGTGCCGCGCAACACGGGCCGCGGCGAAGACCTCGAGGGCTTGGCGATCGACCTCGTTCGCGTCGGGACGCTACGAGAAGCGATCGCCGCAGCACTAGTCGAACGGGCTAGGGACGAAACGCGCTCCATTCCTGTAGCAATCGACGCGGCATGAACAACTTCGTCCGGATCTTCGGTGGCGGGCTGGGTGCGGCGATCGCGGTGACCCTCGCGGGCGGCGCCCACATCCCGCCGCTCGACATGTCATCGGTCGGCTCCGCGGTGCTGCTGCTGGCGTGGATCGCCGCGTGGCTGTTCATCGGCTACTCGATCCTGCCGTACATCACGGTTGTGCCTGCGCGCTGGCTCATCGGCCACGTCATGACCCTCAGCGCGGGCGAATTCATGTCTGCTGCGGGTGGGCTGATCGTCGGCCTGTTGATCGGTGCCCTGATCGGCCTGCCCATGGCCAACCTGCCGGACCCCTATCGCTGGCTGCTGCCCATCGGCACGGTTGTCGTGACGGGTCTGGGGATGATGGGCCTGACCGTCGCCAAGCGGCAGGACCTGGCGGACGCGCTGCGCTCGGCCGGCGTCCTGAAGCAGGGGACTGCCGACACACCTATGGCACCCATCGAAGGACCGGTTGTCTACGTCGACACCAGCGTGCTCATCGACGGCCGGCTCACCGACGTCGTCGCGAGCGGCTTCCTGTGGGGCACACTCGTGGTGCCGCGCTTCGTCGTCGCTGAGCTGCAGCACATCGCCGATCAGCGTGACCAGCAGCGCCGCGCACGCGGGCGGCGCGGCCTGGAAATCCTCGCCGTGCTCCAGAAGGACCCACGCATCGCGGTCGAGCTGCCCGACGAGGACGTTTCAACGGAAACCGAGGTCGACGCGAAGCTGGTCACGCTCGCGCGGCGGCGCGGTGCCGCGATCCTGACCAATGACTTCAACCTCAACCGCGTCGCGCAGCTCGACGACGTACGCGTCCTGAACCTCAACCATCTCGCCAACGCGATCAAGCCCGCGTTCCTGCCGACAGACACGCTGCACGTGAAGGTCACCGCGCAGGGCAAGGAGCCCGGCCAGGGCGTCGCCTACCTTGACGACGGGACGCTCATCGTGGTCGAGGGCGGTGGCGATCTGGTCGGCCAGGAGGTCGACGTCAGCGTGACCCGCGTCCTTCAGACCGTCGCGGGGCGGATGGTCTTCGCCCAGCCGCGCGGCTGATACGAGCCGCGACCGTCGCTCGAAGGTGACCCAGCACCAAAGCCCCGCCAATCGGTTTGCGGACGCGGTGATCGTGGCCGCGGGCGGATCGACGCGAATGGGCGGCGTGGACAAGATGTCCGAGCTGCTGCTGGGTCGATCGCTGCTCCAGTGGTCGGTCGAGCGAATGGCCGCGGCGCGATCCGTGTCGCGGGTAATCGTCGTGGCGCGGGCAGATCAGGTCGCGGAGCTGAGCGCGATGCCATGGCTGGCCAGTTCGACTGTCGTCGCCGGCGGGGAGCGGCGGTCAGATTCAGTCCGCGCCGGCGTCGAGGCCGCGACCGCTGATGTCGTGCTGGTTCATGACGGGGCGCGCCCGCTGGCTTCGGCCACGCTTGCTGACACGGTTGCGGCGGCCGCCGCGAACCATGGTGCCGCCGTGCCGGTGCTGCCCGTCGTCGACTCGCTCAAGCGCGACAACGGCGCGATGCTGGGCGAGTCAGTCGACCGTGACGGCCTCGTTCGCGCCCAGACGCCCCAGGGTGCGCAGCGCCAGCTGCTGCTCG
>DAIERN010000117.1 GCA_027346765.1 Chloroflexota bacterium
TCAGCGTCCTGTCCGCCCTGGTGCTGATGCAGGTCGCGGACATCTCGCTCAACGTCATGACGCTCGGCGGCCTCGCGGTTGCGGTGGGGCGAGTGGTCGACGACGCGATCGTCGTGCTCGAAAACATCTATCGCCACAGAGCCATGGGCGAAGACAAGCTCACCGCCGTCACCAAGGGTCCGCGCGAAGTCGCGCGCGCCATCACCGCCAGCACGCTGACGACCGTCATGGTCTTCCTGCCAATCGGGTTTGTCGGTGGCCTGGTCAGCCAGCTGTTCCTGCCGTTCGCGCTGACCGTCACCTTCGCGCTGCTCGCCTCGCTGGTGTGCGCGCTGACCGTCGTGCCGGTGCTGGCCTACCTGTTCATCGGCCGGGTCAAGCTCAACGTCGACGAGGACGGCGAGCCCAAGAACTCGTTCTGGATCCGCGTCTACACCCCGCTCATCCGCGGCGCGCTGCGCAACCGCTGGACGCGCTGGGGCGTGCTGGCCGTCTCGACCGCGCTCTTCGTGGCGTCGCTGACCCTGGTCGCGAAGCTGCCCACCCAGTTCATCAACACCGGGTCGGAAAAGATCCTGGGCGTGACGGTCATCCCACCCGCGGGCGCGTCGTCGGAAGCCGTGTTCGAGCGCGCCACGCAAGCTGAGGACATCCTCATGCACCTGCCCGACGTGCAGATCGTCCAGACCAGCGTCCCGGGCGAAGGCGATACCGGCTTTGGCACGATCTTCGCCGCGCTCCAGGGCCAGCCCGCCAACTCGGCGCGCATGACCGTCCGCTTCGACCCCAAGGTCGACCTGGGCGAGAAGGCCATCGCGCTGTCCGACTCCCTGGCACCGATCAGGACCGACGGTTACGACACCAGCGTCGCCCAGACCGCCGGCTTCACCAGCAACAAGCTCGACATCGTCGTCAGCGGCCCCGATCTCGAATCTGTCCACACCGCAAGCGACACCGTCATGGCCGCGATCGCCGGGCGGAGCGACCTCGCCAACCTGACGAGCGACCTGGTCGAGGCAAGTCCTGAGATCGAGGTGCGCGTCGATCCCAATAAGGCACTCGCCGTGGGTTCCACCGCCGCACAGATCGCCGCCGAAGTGCGCGCCATGCTGACGCCCACCACCGTGGGCAACGTCACGCTCGATCCAGAGGGCGGCGCCAAGCTCATCCTCCGCACAGATCCACAGGTGGCGACTTCGGTCGACCAGCTGCGCACCGTCCTCGTCGGCGTGTCGCGGCGCGTGCCGCTCAGCCAGGTGGCAAGCGTCGAACAGGTCAACGTGCAGGGCGCGATCACCCGGGTCGACGGCGCGCCCGCGGCGCAGATCACGGCCGAGGTGACCAGCGAGGACACCGGAACCGTGTCGCGCGAGATCAGCCAGCAGGTCGACGACCTCGTGGCGAGCGGCGCGTTGCCGGCCGGCGTCAGCGTGACTCTCAGCGGCGTGACGGCCCAGATGAACGAGGCGTTCAGCGGCCTCTTCACCTCGATGGCCGTGGCCATCCTGCTCGTCTACGTGATGATGGTGCTGGCGTTCAACTCGCTCGTGACGCCGTTCATCATCATGTTCAGCCTGCCCCTGGCGACGATCGGCGCCTTCCCGGCGCTGTTCCTCACCGGCCGGCCCATCGGCGTTTCTTCGCTGATCGGTTTCCTGATGCTCATCGGGATCGTGGTCACCAACGCCATCGTGATGCTCGACCTCGTGGAGCGGCTCAGAGCGGAGGGCCACCCGATGAAGGAGGCCCTCATCGAGGGCGGAAGGACGAGGGTCCGGCCAATCCTGATGACCGCCTTCGCCACGATCCTGGCCTTGATCCCGCTGGCCGCGGGCTTCAACCAGGGCTCGATCATCGCGGCCGAGCTGGGCACGGTCGTCATCGGCGGACTGTTCAGCTCGACCTTCCTGACGCTGCTCGTGGTGCCGGTCGTGTACTCGCTCGTGGAGGGCGGCAAGTCGACGCTCAATCGCTGGTTCCGCAGAGGTCCCGGCGAGGAGCTGCCGACCACCACGCTGCTGCCAGCCGTCGCCATGGCAGTCCCAGGCGGGCAGGAGCCGGCCGCGCCCGCGCTGCCGGCCGGCGCCACCACGGCGCTCCCGGCCGGAGGGGGCAAGGCGCTGCCATCGGGCCGCAAGCCGGGCCTCGCCGCTCGCTTCGCGCGCTGGCTGCTCCGCGGCTAGCGACCGACTTATACTCGGGCCGCCTCATGAAGCAGATGTACCACCCCGACGATCTCGCGGCGATGGACCCGCTCGTGCTGATGCGCAACCTGGACCACGTGCGCCTGACCAGCCGGCGGCTGAGCTACATCCTGCAGCAGCAGGTGCACCTCTACACGCCTGAGGCGAACAAGATCCGGGGCGAGATCGACGAGTACGTCGAGGCCGAGCGCCAGATCGAGTGGGAGATGGCCCGCCGCGGCCTGCGCAACGAGTAGCGCGACCCAACCTGGCCAGATGCGCCGCTGCGGAGCACTAACCGCCGCAGCTTGGGGCCTAGTCGGCCAAATGCCTCATGTGAAGGCACTACCACGCTCGGGCCCATGACGGCGCGGTCATACGTTCAGTGGCGCAGCACTTGGCAGAATTGACCCGTGCTGACCTCGCCTAGTGCGCTGCCGTGGAGCAGTTTGCTTGATGTAGGTGGTGTGTCGAACGGCGAGCGCCGCTTGATCGGCTCTGCGCAGGAGCGATCGCTGGCCAGGCTCGGGTTAACGACCGGCTGGCGAGCAAATGGCAGGTTGAAAGCGGCTAGGTGGTAGCCGGGACCAGGCTCAGTGTCGCAACGACGGGGAGCGCCTCGATCGGCGTGGATTCCTCGGCGATGACGCGCTGCGCCAGCTGGCACAGCCGCGGCATCTCGGCGAGGCAGAAGGAGATCCCGCGCTCGGCGAGCTCAGCGAACCCCCAGCCTCGGAACGCGCCGCGCGCGGCCACCGCGCACATCTCGTCGTAGATGAGCGGCCAGCCAACGGGCCGGCGGCGATAGCAGAACCGAACAAATTCGAGGGCCAGGTCCACGCTCTCAGGCGCGTGCTCATCCGACACGGTCAATCCTCTCCCCTGCGTTCAGAACCCCGGGATCGAGCGCGGCTGTCAGCTCGTCCGCCGCGGTGCTCGCTTCCCTCACCTCCCCGTCGTCCGATCTCTGTCGGGGCGCGACGTCCGTCGGATTGTAGGTCTCCCCGGAGTATTGCGGGAAGGCGGTATGTCCACCTTCTTGTCCACGATGTTCTCCACACCGTGGAAGAAATCGGCCCTCCGCCAAGGAGGCATGACATGAAATTGAGACGCCCCCGGGGCGCGGTCCGGGGGCGTCGGGAAGTTCGTATGTGGTACCGCATATCGGATTCGAACCGATGATCTCCGCCTTGAGAGGGCGGTGTCCTGGGCCTCTAGACGAATGCGGCGAGGCGGGCCGTAGTTTACCTCACAGTCGGTGCGATTCAATGAATGCGCGAATCGAGTCGGCCACTCGTTCGGACGTCTTCTCACCGGTGATCAGGCCGTAATGCGACAGCTCGGAGAAGGAGATGTAGTCGGCGCCCAGCCACTCCGCCAACCGGTGGCTGTCGCCATCGGGGAACCAGCGGTCGAGCCCGCCACCGATCACCAATCGCGGCACGTCAGCCAGCAACTCCCGGTCGACCTCCACGCCTTCCAGCATCTGCCGCCGTGCGGCGCCCGACTCGGCGCCCAACATGTGCTGGATGCGCATCACGTCGTCCGACGTCAGGTCGGGGTTGGCGCGCTGGAGCGCGTCGATCGGCCCCTCCCAGCCAAGGAGCTCGCGCCTGTAGCGCTCGGGCAGCAGCCGGACCATGTGCGCCGGTGGCGGCTCCAGCAGCTGCGCCGGCAGTGCCGGGCTGATCAGGATCAGGGCGCTGATGGGCTTGGCCTGGGCGACGCGCAGTGCCAGCAGGCCACCCAGGCCATGGCCGATCACGATGGGCGGCCGGGGCATGATGTCCGTGGTCGCAATCGCGTCGTCGATATACGTGTTGATGTCGATCTGGGCGAAGTCGGCGGTCTCGCTCCAGTAATGGCCGCGCAGGTTCAACGCATGGCCCTCCCAGCCGCGCGGCGCGAAGTAGCCCAGGAACTTATGCCATTGCCACGAGCCGCCCAGCTCCCCGTGAAGCAGGTACAGCGGCTTGCGCCGCGAGCGCCGTTCCGGCAGCCACGACTCGATGTACAGGCCGCGCTCGCTGATGACGCGCTCGTCCTTGCGGATGGGCCGGTTGGCGCGCGGATCGACCTGCGTGCCGTCGCCCGATTCGTGGCCGTTGCCATTGGTGCCGCCGACGGCGGTCACGTCCATTGGCCGGCTGTCGTCGAAGTCGCTCATGCCGGGCCCGACTACCAGAGCGGGTTGAAGACGAGGCCAGTCGCAGCCTTGGGATAGAAGAAGGTCGACTTGGGCGGCATGAAGCCACCCGCCGCGGCGACCCGCAGCACCGATTCGACCGGTGTGGGCCGGACCAGGAAGCAGACGTCCGCCTGGCTGTCTTCGACGGCGCTCACGGCGGCGCGCGCGTCACTCACGTAGGTCAGGCGGCCGCTCGTATTGAGCTCGTCCGTGGTGCTGCCGATCATCTGCGGCAGGGTACTCGACAGCACGTCCACGTCCAGATCCGCGGACGTGGCGTTGTTGATCGCGAGCAGGGCGCCGCCATTGCGCGTCCACACGCCCAGGGTTCCGGCGGGCGAAGCCGGGTCGTCGAGGCGCATGCGGTCGAGCAGCGTCACCTGATCGCTGATCGGCTCGACGCTGTACGGGCCGGCGGCGGCCGCCAGGATCTGCGCCGTGTCCGGTGCACCGCGGATCACGCGATGCCACGGCCGGAGCGCGAGGCCACCGGAATGCGCGTCGTACAGCAGGGCGAGCACGAAGCTCGCGCCCGGCGCCGCGGCGGGATCGGCCGTGGCGAGATAGCGCAGCGCCGTCTCGTAGCGATGGTGGCCGTCGGCGATCGTGAGGTGGGCGCGGCCGGCCAGGTTCAGCAGCTCGTTCGCGGCGGGCGTCTGCGCCGGGTCAATCGCCCACAAACGCTGACCAACGCCGCCCGGGCCGGCCGCGGCGACCGCCGGCGGCGCACTCAGC
>DAIERN010000118.1 GCA_027346765.1 Chloroflexota bacterium
GGCGATGCCCTTGAAGAGGTCGGAACGGATCAATTGCAGGCGTTGCGCCAGCTGGTGTTCGCGCACATTGCGGCGCGCAACCGCGAGTGCCGGGCTGGAGATGTCGACGCCGTCGACCTGCGCGACCTGCTCGCGGGCAACGTGAACCACCCGCGCTTTGCCGACGCGGGACAGCGCTGCCTCACGTGCGGCAACTGCACTCTCGTCTGCCCCACCTGCTTCTGCACCTCCATCAGCCAGCGCTCCGACCTCGACGGCGCCGGCGCTTCCGCGGAGCGTTCGTGGGACTCCTGCTTCACGCTTGATTTCGCGCGCGTCGCCGGCGGCACCTTCCGCGCCCGCACCTCCGATCGCTACCGCCAATGGCTGACCCACAAGTTCGCCACCTGGTGGTCGCAATTCGGCAGCAGCGGCTGTGTCGGTTGTGGTCGGTGCATCGCCTGGTGCCCCGTCGGGATCGACGTGCGCGCCGAGCTGATGGCCGTTGCCCCGCCGGTCGCCGCGGAAATGCCCAGGATCGAAGCCGTGCCTGCGGTCATGCCGCTGGCCGCCGTGTCAGCAGAGCCCGCCCCGGCCCAGGCCGCGCAGCCCATGCCGTGGCGCACCGTGGACGTGATCGAGCGGCGGCGCGAAACGCACGACGTCGTCACTCTCGTGCTGGGCACTGACGATCCTGCCCTGCTGGGCGGCCGCCCGGGTCAATTCGTGATGGCCGGACAGCCCGCGCTGGCGACGCCACCCATCTCCGTTTCGCGCTTCCGGCCAGATGGCCTCGAACTCACCATCCGCGCCGCCGGCCCGGCGACGGCCTCGCTCGTCAACCTGGAGCGCGGCGACACTCTCGCGTTGCGCGGCCCAATGGGTCGCGGCTGGCCGGCAGAGCTCGCCGAGGGGCGCGACGTCATGGTCATCACCGGCGGCATTGGCCTTGCGCCGTTGCGGCCGCTGCTTGACTTCATGGTTGCGCGGCGCGACCGGATCGCGCGCATCCATCTTGCCTACGGCGCCCGGACGCCGGGCGATCGCCTGTACGTGGACGAGCTCGACGATCTCGCGGCACGCGGCGTGATCGACGTCGCCCAGACGGTCGACCGCGCAGGGCCGGATTGGCTGGGCCGCGTGGGAGTGGTCACCCAGGTGATCGATCGAGTGCTGTGCTCGTGCGATCGGACGATCGCGTTCGTGTGCGGCCCGGAACGAATGATGAAAGCGACAGTCGACGTGCTTCACGAACGCGGCATTCCCGACCAGCGCATCTGGGTGACGCTCGAGCGCCACATGGATTGCGGCGTAGGGCTGTGCGGCCATTGCCAGCTGGGCCGCTTCTTCGTTTGCAAGGACGGCCCGGTCTTCTCACTCGCCGAGCTGGGCCCGGCATTCGACGTGGAGGGACTGTGATGGCCACCGCATCCCGCCGCGGCAGCGGCCACCGGCCGCGCGTCGGGGTCGTGAAGTTCGCCTCGTGCGACGGCTGCCAGCTGACGGTGCTCGACCTCGAGGACGAGCTGCTGGCGATAACGGAAAAGTTCGACATTGTCGAGTTCGCGGAAGCGACCTCCAACCGGTCACAGGGTCCATTTGACGTCCTGCTCGTCGAGGGCTCGATCAGCACGCCCGAGCAGGCGCGCGAGATCGTCCAGCTGCGGCGCGAGGCGACGACGCTGGTGGCGATTGGCGCCTGTGCCACGAGCGGCGGCATCCAGGCGCTGCGCAACCTGGCCGACCACGACGCGTTCCGCAACGCCGTCTACCCGCAACCGCAGATGATCAGCTCGCTCGACACCTCCACGCCGATCTCGGCGCACGTCGCGGTCGACGCCGAGCTCGTGGGCTGCCCCATCAGCGGCAGACAGCTGCTCGAGCTACTCACCGCGCTCGCCACCGGCCGCCGCGCGCAGCTGCCTGACGAGGCCGTCTGTGCAGAGTGCAAGCGCCTCGGCAACCCGTGCATCCTCGTCGCCACCGGCGAGGCCTGCCTGGGGCCCGTCACGCGCACCGGCTGCGGTGCGCTCTGCCCGTCCTTCAATCGGGGCTGCTACGGCTGCTTCGGGCCCAAGGAGGGCGCTAACGCGACCTCGCTGACAGGGTGGTTCGAGGCGCTGGGCCAGTCGAACGAAGAGATCGCGCGCGAGTTCGCCAAGTTCAACGTGAATGCGCCAGCCTTCCGCGCGGTCGTGGAGGCCCGCAGATGACCCACGGTATGCCGCACGACAACGAGTCCGGCGAGCGCCACTTCAACGTCGGCCAGCTGACCCGCGTCGAAGGCGAGGGGTCGCTCACGCTGCGTGTCCGCGATGGCGCGGTCGTCCAGGCCCACCTGGGCATCTTCGAAGCGCCGCGCTACTTCGAGCGCCTGGTCGTTGGCCGCACGCCGGACGAGGTCATTGACATCGTCGCGCGCATCTGCGGCATCTGCCCGGTCGCGTACCAGATGAGTGCCGTGCACGCCTTCGAGTCGCTGTTCGGCGTCACGGTCGATCTCCAGATCCGCGCCCTGCGGCGGCTCTTCTATTGCGGCGAGTGGATCGAGAGCCATGCGCTGCACATCTACCTGCTGCACGCGCCCGACTTCCTGGGCTATCCATCAGCAATCGAGCTGGCGCGCGACCACCGCGGGCTCGTCGAGCAGGCGCTCCGGCTCAAGCGCACCGGCAACCAGTTGGTGGCGCAGCTTGGCGCGCGGCCCATCCACCCGCTGACGGTTCGCGTCGGCGGTTTCTCGCGCGCCCCCACGCGACCCGAGTTGCTGGCGCTCCGGCCGGCGCTGGACGAGGCTCTTGACATCGCCCAGGCAACCGTCGATCTCGTGAGCGGCCTCAAGGCGCCCGATTTCCGGCGCGAACCGCGCCTCGTCGCGTTGCGCCATCCGCACGAATACCCCATGAACGAGGGCCGCATCGTCTCGACCAACGGCCTGGACATCGCCATCCGCTCATGGCGCGATGCCTTCGCCGAGGACCAGGTCGCGTGGTCGAACGCGCTGCAGGCGCGGACCCGCGCCGGCGAGGTCTATCAGCTGGGTCCGGCGTCGCGCGTAACCCTCAACGCCGCGCGGCTCCACCCGCTCGCCGCTGACGCGCTGCGGCGGAGTGGCCTCGCCGAGGAGATCCGCGTCAATCCCTATTGGAGCATCGCCGCGCGTGCGGTCGAGCTCGTGCACGCGGTGGCAGAGGCGCGCGACATCATCGACTCGTACGTTCCGCCGCTCCGCCCGTTCGTGCCCTGGCAGCCACGCGCCGGTGCCGCCGGTTGGGCGACGGAAGCGCCGCGCGGCCTGCTCTTCCACCACTACGAGATCGACGAGCGCGGCCTGGTCGCGAGCGCCCAGATCGTGCCGCCCACCAGCCAGAACCAGGCCGCCATTGAGGCCGACCTGACCGCGTTCGCGCCGTCCGTCCTGGCGCTGCCCCATGCCGAGGCCACGCTCCGGCTGGAGCAGCTCATCCGCTCGTATGACCCGTGCATCTCGTGCGCGGCGCATTTCCTCGACGTGCACGTCGAAGACGAGGCGGACCGATGACCGGGCCGGTGACCCGCACGGGCTGGCTGCTCGCCTGCGGCAACCTGGATCGGCGCGACGACGGCGCGGCGCTGCGAGCGACGGCCGGCCTGCCCGCCGTGGCCTGTGGCCACTTGGACATCGATGACCTCCTGGGCGCTCCCGCCGGTCGCCCGATCGTCATCTGCGACGCGGCCGCCGGGGTGCCGGCGGGCCAGGTGATGACGCTCAGCTTCGATGAGCTGCTCGCCAACCCCAGTGGACCGTCGCCCCACAGCAGCCACGCCCTGCCGATCGACCAGGTCATCGGCGTGGCTCGGGCGCTCTCAGATGCCCCCATCGACGGCGTGTTCGTGGGCATTGGTGGTACCGACTTTGGCTACGGCGAGGGCCTGTCAGCCACAGTTGAAGCCGCACTGCCCGGCTTCCGCGCCGCGATCGAAGCGGCCGCCTGACGCCATGTGCCTCGACTTCCCGGGTCGCGTCGTAGAGCGCGACGCGGACAGCTGCGTCGTTGAGACCGCCGGCCGCAGGCGCCGCGCCTCGACGCTGCTCGAGCCCGACGTCGCAGTAGGCGACTGGGTCTACGTGACTGCTGGAACAGTCGTTGAGCGGCTCGACGAGCACAGCGCACAACAGATCAGTCACGAAATCGCAATCGCACGAGGGGCAACACCGTGAACCGCACCACCAAGGGAATCTCTTTCGCGCTGGTCACCGCGCTAATCAGCGGCGTCGCCATCTTCGTCAACTCGTTCGCCGTCAAGGCGATCAGCGACGCGGCCGTGTTCACCATGCTCAAGAACGGCTTTGCCGCGGTCGTGCTCGTCGCCGTGGCCCTCCTCGCGACGCGCACCCGGCTGGCGCTGCCTTCCGGCGGACGCGCCTGGGCGGGCTTCCTCGCCGTAGGCGTGTTCGGCGGTGGCGTTGCGTTCCTGCTCTTCTTCACCGGCCTCGCCATGGCGAGCGCGCCGTCCGCCGCATTCATCCACAAGACGCTTTTCGTCTGGGTCGCGCTGCTGGCCGTGCCCTTCCTGGGCGAGCGCCTGGGCATCATCCAGATCGGCGCCCTGGGCGCCTTGTTCGCCAGCCAGCTGCTCATCGCGCCGCCGGCCGGCGTCACCTGGGGCAGCGGCGAAACGCTGATCGCGGCGGCGACCCTGATCTGGGCCGCTGAGGCGGTCGTCGCCAAGAAGCTCCTGGCCAAGGTTGACCCGATGGCGCTGGGAATGGGCCGGCTGGGAATCGGCCTGGTCGTGCTCGTCGGTTACGTCGTCAGCACCGGCAAGGTGGACGCGATCCTCACCCTGGGCCCGGCCCAGTGGACGTGGGTCGTGGCCACTGGCGCTCTGCTGGCGGGCTACGTCGGCACCTGGTTCGCGGCACTGCGCCTCGCGCCGGCGAGTGTCGTGACGAGCGTGCTCGTGCTGGGCGCCGGCCGCGCCGGCGAGACGCTGGCGCGCGACCTGCGCCGCGACAGCCGCTACCGCGTGGTGGGCTTCATCGACGACAGCGGCGCGCTGCGCGGCGCGCGCCTGCACGACATCCCGGTGCTGGGCGACATCGAGCATCTGGCCGAGATCGCG
>DAIERN010000119.1 GCA_027346765.1 Chloroflexota bacterium
GCCGCTGTGGAACGTGAGCATGTATGGCGTGTGCCCGCGGAGGCACGCCGCCATGGCAAGCGGGGGGACCAAGGTGTGGTAACCCTGGCAGTGCACCAGATCCCACCGCTCCTGCCTGATGGTCCTATATATGCCCGGCGCCCAGTAGTAATCGCGGTCCTGTGGGTGAGCAGGAACCCGCACCACCGGCACACCGCGCATCTCGTCGCGCTGGGGCAGCGTGCCGGTCAGGTCCGTCGTCAGGATCGTGACGTCGAAGCCGGCCGCGGCGATGCGCGGCGCCACCTCATAGATGTGCGTCTCTGTGCCGCCCATTACCGGATACGCGTTCGCCGAAACCATGGCGATGCGCGGACGTTCGCGCAAGGCGTTTAGTCTTGCTTGCCTGTGACGCAGTTGAGCGGCAGTTGCACGCCGTCATCCTAGCGGGGGGCCTGGGCACCAGGCTCCGTGACGCGGTCCCCGGCGTGCCCAAACCCATGGCGCCTATCGCTGGCCGGCCCTTCCTGGAGTACCTGCTGTACCAACTGCGCGGCCAGGGCTACCGCGACGTGCTGCTGTGCGTGGGCCATGGCGCGGAGGTGATCCGGCGCCATTTCGCCGACGGCGCGGCGTTGGGCATGCGGCTGGGCTATTCGGTCGAGGCTGAGCCGCTGGGCACTGCGGGCGCGCTGCGTTTGGCGGCTCAATCGCTACACAGTGAGCGCTGGCTGACGCTCAATGGCGACTCGTATTTCGGCATCTCATTCGCGGCCCTCGCGGCGACGCACGATCGAACTGGCGCCGTGGCGACGATCGCCCTGCGGCGGACGCTCCAGCCTGAACGCTACGGCAGCGTCACCCTTGATGGCGACGGGCAGGTCACGAGCTTCATCGAAAAGGCCGCCGGCCAGGCCGGGTCGGGCTTGATGAACGCCGGCGTTTACGTGGTGGACCGCGCGGTGATCGAGCAGATCCCGGCCGGCCGACCGGTGTCGCTCGAGCGCGAGGTCCTGCCGGGACTGGTTGGGCGTGGCCTGTTTGGTTCGGAGTTCGATGCGCCCTTCGTGGACATCGGTGTTCCGGACGACTACTTCAGGCTGCTCAGTGAGCCCGCAGCGGTCCTGGGCAGCACCCTGCCGGGCGAGGCTTAGGCCAGCGCGAGGCCTAGCCCGACTCCCCGAACAGCGCCGCCTCAACCAGCGCACTCCAGATATGGCCGATGGCGATGTGCGCCTCCTGGATGCGCGGCGTGACGTCGCTGGGCACGCCCACCCAGTGGTCCACCGCGTCTTTGGCGCGACCGCCTGATGCACCGGTCATGGCGACAGTCACCATGCCCAACTGGCGCGCAGCATTGAGACCGGCAAGGACGTTCGCGGCGTTGCCGCTGGTGGAGATGCCCATGGCGATGTCGCCAGGATGGGCGAAGGCGCGCAGCTGGCGCGCGTAGACCTCCTCGAACGAGTAGTCGTTGCCGATCGCGGTGAGCGCCGAGGTGTTGACCGTCAACGCCTGGGCGGGCAGCGCCGGCCGCTCCAGGTAGAAGCGGCCAACGAACTCAGCGGCGATGTGCTGCGCGTCGGCCGCACTGCCGCCGTTGCCGAAGAGGAAGAGGCTGTGGCCCGCCCGGTAGGCGTCGATCAACACCTGGGCGACGGTCAGGCACGCGCCCAGATCGGCCAGGAGCGCTTGCTTGGCGTCGATGCTGGCCTGGAGCTCCGCGCGGAAGCGGTGCTCGAGGTCGGTCTCGCTGGGCATCGCCGGGAGTGTACGGCGTGCGGCGGCCTCCCAGCGCGTGCGGCGCGCTCAAGCGGCGTTGAGGGTCCCGCATCCCGGATGTGACATTCGGGCTATGTGCGCCGCGCACCATCTCTGGGATACCTAACGCCAGCAATCACTCCCAACGGGTATCCCACTACCAGTGCCAATATCGACGCCCCATCGCGATGATCTTCCGTCACCGCCGAGCCCGCTTCGGTTGGTGCGTCTGCGGCTGCGCCTTGCCCTCCTGACGATGGCCATCATGCCCATGGCCATCTCCATGGCGCTGATCAACGCTGTGCTGAAGCCCATGGAGAGCAACGAGGCGATCTACGTACTCCTCGTGCTGGTCGCGCTGACGCTGCTCCTGATCGCGCTCACCGTGTGGATGTCACGCCAGGTTCTCCGGCCGGCGGAGGAGCTGGAGCGCTCGCGCTCCGACCTGCGCAGGATGTACGAGGTCGCCCGGGCTGATTCGATGCGCGACGCCTTGACCGGCCTGGGCAACCACCGCGCCTTCCAGGAAGAGCTTGATCGCGAGCTGGAGTGGTACCAGCGCTACAAGGTGCCCGTCGCGCTGCTGCTGATCGACCTGGACGACCTCAAGCTGGTCAACGATTCAGCCGGCCACGCGGCCGGCGACGATCTACTGCGCGAGATGGGCGCGCTGATTGCGCAGTCGGGCCGGTATGCCGATCGCGCGTTCCGGATTGGTGGCGACGAGTTCGCCATCCTGATGCCGCACACCGACGTCGACGGCGCGCTGCATATTGCGCGCCGCCTCCAGGAACGAGCGATGCAGCCGCGGCGCGGCTCACGCCAGATTCCGTTCTCGGGTGGCGTTTCGGCCTGTCCCATGCTCGCCACCACGCGTGCGCAGCTGTACGCGCAGGCGGATGCCGCCCTCTATTGGTGCAAGCGCCACGGCCGGGCGTCGATCGACGTCTTCGACCCGGTGCGTGACCGGGCGGCCAACCAGGAAGCGAGCACCGAGCTTTCCGCCTCGATCGCGAGAGTAGTCACCGACCGAATGATCCGACCCGTGTACCAACCCATCGTCGACCTGGCCACGGGCCTGGTGATCGGCTTCGAAGGCCTGTCGCGGCCTACCCCCGGATCCGGATTTGCCGATCCGGGCTCGATGTTCAACGCGGCCGAGGCCGTGGGCCGGACCGTTGAGCTCGACCTGGCGTGCCTGCACGCGGTCATCGCCGGCGCGCGCCAGATGCCGACCGACCAGATGCTCACGATCAACGTCTCGCCGCGAACCGTGGAGGCGCCGCACTTCTCCGCCGACGCGCTCATGTCGCTGCTGAGTCGCTACGCCATCGCGCCCGAGCGCGTTGTCGTCGAGCTGACCGAGCGCGAATCCGTCGAAGACCTCAGCCGCCTTCAGGCCAACCTGGGCGGGCTGCAGCGGCGGGGCCTGCGGGTCGCGGCCGATGACGTCGGCGCGGGCAATGCTGGGCTGCGGCTGCTGAGCCAGATGCGCTTCGACATCGTCAAGATCGACCTATCGCTCGTCCAGGAAGGCACTGAGCGCGACTCGTCGCGCGCCGTGCTCCGCTCGCTGCTCGAGCTCGCCGCGCGTTGGCAGGCCTACGTCATCGCCGAGGGCATCGAGACGGCGTCGCAGCTGCGCATGGTGCGCGAGCTGGGCATCGCCGCCGGCCAGGGCTTCCTGCTGGCGCGGCCCATGCCCGATCCAAACCTGGTCAGCGTGGACCTCGCGGCGCTCGAGGCCGGCGGCCTGGTCCTGTCGCGCCCCGTGCCGCTGAGCGAGCGTCCCCTCTCCGCGCCGAGCATCAACTAGCCCCTCGCGGCGACCGTCCACCCCGGACTTCCGACTTCATATCGGCATCAGGCCACTTTCCTCCTGTGCCCTCGGCACATTTGGCCCGGCACTCCCCTGACTTTCGACGTGATCGTCGAAAGCCGTTGGGTAGATCCGCAGGCACCGCCCGCAATCTGACGTAGAGGCGCGCATAAGTCACTGACATGGCGCGTCGTGTTGACTTGATACCGGATGTCGCCACGATCCTTCCTCACGCCCGCGCCGCTTGCCGTACTCGACGCTGAGCGCCGCATGCGTTTCGACCTGGGCCGCAAGCTGCGCGACGTTCGTATGGCGCGGCGCTGGTCGGTGCGCGAGCTGGCCCGGCGAGCCGGGGTTTCGCCCGATGTCGTTTACTTGATCGAGGCTGGTCACAGCACCTCGACGGAAGCTGCCCTGAGGCTGGCGCACGCCCTCGGCCAGCGGCTGGAGTACGAACTGACGGATGTCCGCCGCCGTCCGGCCGCACAGGCGAACCTGGGCGTAGACCTCGTTCACTCGGCGATGGGCGAGCTGGAGGCGCGTCACTTACGGCAGCACGGCGTCCGGACGGGCATTGATGAGCCGTTTCAGCACTTTCAATTCGCGGGCCGCGCCGATGTCGTCGCCTGGGATAGCGCCAGCAGCGCGTTGCTGCACATCGAGAACAGGACGCGCTTCCCCGATTTCCAGGAGATGGCCGGCGCCTTCAATGCGAAGAGGGCGTACCTCGCCGAATCCATTGGTGCTCGCCTGGGGATCGGACGGTGGTCGAGCCAGACTCATGTCATTGCCGCACTCTGGACATCGGAGGTCCTGCACGCACTGCGGTTGCGGCCCGAATCCTTCCGTTCGCTGTGCCCCGATCCGGCCGAAACAACATTTGCGCGGTGGTGGGACGGCCAGCCGCCGTCGGCCGGAGTGAGCTCGACGCTCGTCGTGCTCGACCCGCTTGCGTCGGGCAGGCAACGGCAGTTCGTCAGTTTGGCTGAGGCGCTCACGGTTCGGCCGCGCCACCGCGGCTATGCCGACGTTGCCGCGCAGCTCACCAATAGACTCTCCTCGTGACGCGCCCACTCAAAGTCGGTGTCCAGCTCCCGGAGGTCGAGTACCCCGTGCGCTGGCCGGAGCTGCGCGACATGGCCCAGGCCGCGGAAGGCCTTGGCTTCGACTCGCTGTGGCTGGGTGACCATCTGCTCTATCGGCGGCCGGACGGCAACGCGGGGCCGTGGGAAGTCTGGACGTCGCTCGCCGGCCTGGCGGAGGCGACAAAGCGTGTCGAGATCGGCCCGCTCGTGGCGGCGACTTCGTTCCATTCGCCGGCGATGCTGGCCAAGATGGCCGCCACCGTCGATGAGATCAGCGGAGGCCGGCTGATCCTGGGCCTGGGCGCGGGCTGGCAGGCCCGCGAGCACACCAACTTCGGCCTCGATCTGCTCGAGGTCGGCCCGCGCTTCGCGCGCTTCAGCGAGGCCCTGGA
>DAIERN010000011.1 GCA_027346765.1 Chloroflexota bacterium
TGCAGGGCGGCGCGCGGTTGGGCGATCGCCAGGATGGCGGTGTCCGGGCACGCGCTGACGCAGGCCATGCAGCCGACGCACGCTTCCGCAAGGAGCTTGGGGATGCGCGGCGCCAGCGTCGAGAAGTCGCGCGTCGCGGCCGTCCCAGGCGGAATGATGCTCCGCGCCAGGCCGTTGTCCGCGGCATAGCCGCGATCGGCCGCGCCGCTGCGGTACGCCGGCATGACGCTCTCGGCGAACTCGGTCACGTAATCGTGAACGTCGAACACCGGCAGCGCCTGGTCGTAATCGATCATGTCGATGCGTGGTCGCTGGGTGTCGGTCTGGGCCCGGTGGGCATCGACCATGGGCAGTGGGGTCCTAGCCATCACTCGGCCTGCGCCGCCATCGGTCGCCGATCTCACGCCGCCAGGCTCGGAGATCCCCTTTGGTGCTCAGGCCAACGGCCGGGTTCTGGGCGACCCACAGGCCAAGGTCACCGTCGACATCTGGTCGGACTTCCAATGCCCGGCATGCATGAACTTCGCGACTGAGATCGAGCCACTCACCATCAGCTCGTACGTCGTGCCCGGCAAGGTCCGCCTCGTCTACCACGACGCCGCATTCCAGGGTCAGAAGGCGCACACGTCGTACGACGAGTCCGTCGAGCCGGCGGCGGCCGCACGTTGTGCCGCCGACCAGGGCCTCTTCTGGCAGATGCACAACTGGCTGTTCGCCAACTGGAACGGCGAGAACCAGGGCGCCTTCACTGCCGACCGGTTGCGCGCGATCGCGACCGGCGCCGGCCTGGACCTCGCGCGCTACGACAGCTGCATGGCGGTAGGTGACAAGCAATCCGCCGCACGCAGCGAAACGGCGGAGGCTCTTAGCGCGAACATCAACCAGACGCCGACGATCATCGTCAACGGCACAACGATCGTGGGCTCGCCGCGCGACTTTGCGACGTTCGCGGTGGTCCTCGACCAGGCGCTCGCAGCCGCCCAATGATCACCAAGCGCGTCGCAGCACGGCGGCTGCTGGGCATACACCCGGCAATCATCCTGGCCGTGCTGGACGTGATCGGGCTCGCTGTCGCGGCGTACCTGTCAGTGGTCGAGCTGTCCGGCGGTGTGCCGTCGTGCGGGATCATCAGCGGCTGCGAGGAAGTGGCCAAGAGCCAGTACAACAACTTCCTGGGCATCCCGGTGGCGGTCTTCGGCGTTGTGCTGTCGGTCGTGCTGCTCAGTCTGGCGCTGGCCTGGTGGAAGACGGACATCTACGGCCTGCTGCTGGGCCATTACGCCCTCTCGCTCGTCGGCGTCTTCTTCGATGGCTGGTTCCTGTACCTGCAGGTGTTCGTCATCCAGGCGGTGTGCATCTGGTGCGTGACCTACGAGGTCTCGCTGCTGTTGCGCTTCTTGATCGCGTTGCTCGTCTACCTGCGACAACCCAAACCGGAGATGGACCAATGACGGGTCTTCTGCCACCCATGCCTCAGACGCGGCCCACGTTACCGAAGGCGTGATGCTCCACGCGCGCTGCTCGGTGCTGATCGTGCGCCCGGCTCAACGGAGCGCGGCCGCGTAACCTAGGGCCGGCCGCACGATGGCGGCCGTGAGGTAGGCCTGATGACCACACCGCGCCCCGCATTCGATGATCGTGCGCTCAGACTGACCGACGCCTACTGGCGCGCGGCCAACTACCTGTCCGTTGGCCAGATCTACCTTTTCGACAACCCGCTGCTGCGCCGCCCGCTGTCGCCCGACGATATCAAGCCGCGCTTGCTGGGCCATTGGGGCACCACGCCCGGGCTGAACTTCATCTGGGCCCACGCCGATCGCCAGATCAAGGCGCGCGACCTGGACGCGATCATGATCGTCGGCCCCGGCCACGGCGGCCCGGCGGCAGTGGCCAACGCATATCTCGAGGGCACGTGGTCGGAGCGCTACTCGTCGGTCGAGGCGGGCGAGGAGGGGCTGCGTCGGCTGTTCCGTTCATTCTCCTTCCCCGGTGGCATCGGCAGCCATGTCACGCCGGAGGTGCCTGGCTCAATAAATGAGGGCGGCGAGCTGGGCTACTCGCTGGCGCACGCTTACGGCGCGGCATTCGATAACCCAGATCTCGTCGTGTTCTGCGTCGTCGGTGACGGCGAGGCTGAAACCGGTCCGCTGGCCGGCAGCTGGCACAGCAACAAGTTCCTCAATCCGGCCAGCGACGGCGCGGTGCTACCCATCCTGCACCTCAATGGCTACAAGATCGCCAACCCGTCCTTCCTGGCGCGCATCCCCGAGACGGAGTTGCGGGCGCTGTTCGAGGGCTACGGCTACCGGCCGATTTTCGTGACCGGTGACGACCCCGTGCCCGCGCACCGGGCGTTCGCCGCCGCCCTTGACGAGGCGCTCGACGACATCGCCGCGATCCAGCGCAAGTCGCGCCACGGAGGCGCGAAGCCGGGCCAAGCCGGCCGCGCCGGACGCACCGGCCGCGCCGCCAAGCGTCCGGCGTGGCCCATGATCGTGCTCCGCACGCCCAAGGGCTGGACCGGCCCCAAGGTCGTCGATGGCAAGCCCGTCGAGGGCACTTGGCGCGCACACCAGGTGCCGCTCGACGAGGTACGCGTCAACCCGGAGCACCTGGCGCAGCTCGAAGCGTGGCTACGCTCGTACCGGCCCGCCGAGCTGTTCGATGACGCCGGCCGTCCCATCGCGACGATTGCCGATTTCGCGCCGCGCGGGGACCGGCGCATGTCGGCCAACCCGCACGCCAACGGCGGCGAGCTGCTGCGCGACCTGGACCTGCCCGACTTCCGCGAATACGCTTTGGACGTCGCGCGTCCGGCCGCCGGCGTGGGTGAGGCTACGCGCGCGCTGGGCCGCTTCCTGCGCGACGTCATCCGCGCCAACCCGGACAACTTCCGCCTGTTCGGCCCCGATGAGACCGATTCCAACCGCCTGTCCGCCGTATTCGAAACGACCGAGCGGCAATTCCAGGGAGAGATCCTGCCGACCGACGAGCACCAGGCGCCCCAGGGCCGGGTGATCGAGGTGCTGTCCGAGCACCTGTGCGAGGGCTGGCTGGAGGGCTACCTGCTGACCGGCCGGCACGGGCTCTTCAACTGCTACGAGGCGTTCATCCACATCATCGACGCGATGTTCAACCAGCACGCGAAGTGGCTGGACATCAGCAAAAACCATGTGCCGTGGCGCGCCCCGGTGGCGTCGCAGAACATCCTGCTGTCGTCCACCGTGTGGCGACAGGATCACAACGGCTTCTCGCACCAGGACCCGGGCTTCCTCGACGTCGTGCTCAACAAGAAGGCCGAGGTCGTGCGCGTCTACCTGCCACCAGACGCGAACACCCTGCTGTCAGTCGCCGATCACTGCCTGCGCTCGCGCCAGTACGTCAACGTGATCGTCGCCGGCAAGCAGAAGGCGCTGCAATACCTGCCCATGGACGATGCCGTGCTGCATGCAGCGCGCGGCCTGGGCATCTGGCCGTGGGCGAGCAACACCACCGGTGAGCCCGACGTCGTCCTGGCGGCGTGCGGCGACGTGCCGACGCTCGAGGCGCTGGCCGCGGCCGACCTGCTGCGGCGCCACCTGCCGGATCTGTCCGTGCGCTTCATCAACGTCATCGACCTGATGCGCCTGCAGCCGGATTCGGAGCATCCGCACGGCCTGCCCGACCGCGAGTTCGACGCGCTGTTCACCACGGACAAGCCGATCATCTTTGCCTTCCATGGCTATCCATGGCTGATCCATCGCCTGACCTACCGGCGCAGCAACCACGCCAACCTGCACGTCCGCGGCTACAAGGAAGAGGGCACGGTCACGACGCCCTTCGACATGGCGCTGCGCAACGACATCGACCGCTTCCATCTCGTGATGGACGTCATCGATCGCGTGCCGGCGCTGCGCGAGCGCGCCGCGGACCTGCGCCAGCAGATGGTCGATGAGCGGCTCCGGGCCCAGATGCACGCACGCGAGTTCGGCGCCGACGCGGATGACATCGCCAGCTGGACGTGGCCGCACTGAGCGGAGGGCGAGTACTCGTGCTCAACGCGGGCTCGAGCTCGCTCAAGGCGAGCGTCCTCGACGTTCACGCCGACGGGCGCATCCCGGCGGGCAGTCGCCCCGTGGCCGCCACCCAGGCGGCATGGGGCTCGGATGCGACCCGCGTGATCGATCGTCGCGCCACGGTGGAGCAAGCACTGGGCGAGCTATGGCGTGCCGGCGTCGCACCGGAGTCGATCGAGCTGGCCGGTCACCGCGTCGTCCACGGTGGGACGCGGTTCAGTGAGCCGACGCGCGTCGATGAGATCGTCCTGAACGACATCGAGCAGATCGGCGATCTCGCGCCGCTGCACAACGCCGTCGCGCTCGACACGATCCGCGCGCAACGCGAGCTGCTGCCGACTGCCCCGGCAGTGGCCTGCTTCGATACCGCCTTCCACGCGACCTTGAGCGAGCAGGCGTTCGTCTATCCCCTGCCCTGGGCGTGGTACGAGGACTGGGGCATCAGGCGCTTCGGCTTCCATGGCCTGTCGGTCGCGTGGTCGGTCCGGCGCGCCGCGGAGATCCTGGGGCGACCAGCGGCAGAGATGGGCCTGATCGTCGCCCACCTGGGCAGTGGCTGTTCGGTCACGGTGGTCCAGTCGGGCCAGTCGGTGTCGACCTCGATGGGGCTGACGCCGCTCGAGGGGCTGACGATGGGCACGCGCTCGGGCTCGGTTGACCCTGGCATCCTGCTGCAGGTGCTGCGCCACCACGGCATGTCGGCCGACCGGCTGGCGGAAGTGCTCGATCACGAATCGGGCCTGCTGGGGATCTCCGGCTTGTCGGGCGAGATGACGAGGTTAAGCGACGCGGCCGCACACGGTCATGAGCGGGCGCGCCTGGCGATCGAGATCTTCGTGCGCCGTGCGGCCGCGGGAATCGCGGTCGCCGCCACCAGCCTGCCGGGCGTCGACGCACTCGTCTTCACCGGCGGCATCGGCGAGCACGCGACGCAGGTCACAAGCGCGATCGTGGAGCGGCTCGCGCCGCTTGGCCTCGCGCCGCTCGTCGGCTCTGGGGGGAGCGCCGACGGGCTGCTGTCAGCGCCAGAGGCGCCCATCGCGGTGCTGCGCGTCCACGCGCGCGAGGACATCGTCATCGCCGAGGCGGTCGCGCGCCTGGGCTAGTCGCGTGTTCTGGAAAAAGAGGAGCGGGCCGGATGACCCACACACCCGGCCCGCGATACCCATCCGGCTGGCTGCGACAGCCGGGAGGTAAACAGCGTTAGCCGGCCCAGACTGGCCGCGCCCGCGCCCATCCGCTAGGGCCATCCGTACTGAATCGCTCAAATCCTCGTGGCGGACCCGGATGGCCCGTGACGACCGGGTCACATGGCACATCGATAGGGGCGACCGGGCACTGCGAACGTCGGCGTCACGGGTCGATTGTTGGCGCGTAAGAAACCGCTGCTGAGCTGTGGACCATGCCCGAGCTTGTCGAGGAACCTGTCAATCTGGTGCTGTTCTCTGGCACGGACGACCGCCTGACGGCCGCCGCGGTCCTCGCTGCCGGTGCGGCCGCCCTGGGTCGCCCGGTACACATCTTTCTCCAGTACTGGGCGCTCGACGCCTTCCGGGCTGACAAGATCAACGAGCGCCGGCCGCTCGCGCCTGAGGCCGGCGTCGCCGGCGCCGCGGCCGTAGAGCAGATGCGCGCCGCCGGCCAGCAACCGTGGGTCGAGACCCTGCGCATGGCCAAGGACATCGGCGAGGTCGACATCCAGGCCTGCTCGCTGTCCATGGACCTGCTCAACCTCTCGGCCGATCAGCTCGACCCCATCGTCGATGGCGTCGAGGGCGTCACCGCGTTCTACGTCAACGCCGGTGCCGGCCAGGTTGTCTTCATCTAGCAAAGGAGCGAGCGAGATGACGCTCAGCGACACCAATCCACAGGGTACGGCCAAGCTGACCACGCTTGACGCGCGCGGCCTGAAGTGCCCCATGCCCATCGTCAAGACCGCGCAGGCGATCAAGACGATCACCGCGGGCGAGATGCTCGAGGTGCTCACGACCGATCCCGGCGCAGTCGCTGACTTCGCCGCGTGGAGCCGGTCAACCGGCAATTCCATCGTCGAGCAGACCGTCGCAGACGGCGTTTATCGCTTCGTGCTGCGCCGAAAGTGAGAGGCATGAGATGACAACCCCAGTGGCCGAACAGGATCTGCTCAGTTTCCTCGAGTCAGCGGTGAACGAGGCGCCGGTCGAGACGATCGCGCCGGCGGCGGAGACCCACACCCAAGCAGAAGCGCCGGTCAGGCAGCTCGTGATCATCAACTGGAGCGGCGAGCTCGACCGCGTGTGGCCAACGATGATCATGTCCACCGCTGCCGCCGCGATGGGCTACAAGACCAGCGTCTTCATCACCTTCTGGGGCCTGCTCGCGTTCGTCAAGGACCAGAAGCGGATCGTCGGTGAGAACTGGATGCAGAAGATGCTGTCGTTCATGCAGCGTCCCGGCATCAGCCACCGCAAGCTCTCGAAGATGAACTTCCTCGGTATGGGCCCGTGGATGATCGGTCAGCTCTCCAAGAAGTACAACGTGGCCCAGCCGGCCGAGCTGGTCGAGGCCGCACAGGCGATGGGCATCGCGTTCATCCCGTGCCAGATGACCATGGACATGTTCGGCCTCAAGCGCGAGGACATGATCGACGGCCTGGGCGAGCCAGCGGGCGCAGCGACCGTGCTCGAGCTGATGACCCAGCCCAACACCGCCAGCCTATTCATATAGGCACAGAAGATTGCGAAGGGAGTGGTCGAGATGACCATGACTACCGATCAGCAGACAACTGGTCAACCGACCATAGACCGCACCATCGACGCCCGTGGCAGCTTCTGCCCGGGACCGCTGATGGAGCTCATTCGGGCCATCCGCGAGTCGGCCGTGGGAACCGTCATCGCCGTTCGCTCATCCGACCGCGGATCGCGCGTCGACATCCCCAAGTGGGTCGAGAAGGCCGGCCATCGGCTGGTCGCGGTCAGCGAGGCTGACGGCTACGACGAGATCATCGTCGAGAAGCTGCACTGATGGAACGCATTCTCATCCTGGGCGGCGGGGTTGGCGGCACCATCGTCGCCAACCTCCTGTCCCGGAAGCTGCGCCGTCAGATCGACGACGAGGAGGTCGAAGTGACCGTCGTCGACCAGTCGGGCAATCACCTCTACCAGCCGGGCTTCATGTACATCACGTTCGGCAATGAGCAGGAGAAGAACCTCTCGCGGCCTGAGCGATCGCTGATCGACAGCCGCGTCAAGCTCGTCGTCGATGAGGTGACGCACGTCGATGCGACGGCGCACAACGTGACTCTCGCGAGCGGCGCGACCCTGCCGTACGACCAGCTGGTGCTGGCCACCGGCTCGCGCATCGCGCCCGAGGAGATCGCCCATTTCGACACTGAGGCGCACCACTTCTACACCGCCCAGGCGGCGCGCAATCTGCGCGCAGCGCTCGACGCGTTCAGCGGCGGCTCGATCGTGGTGGGCATCGCCGGCATGCCCTACAAGTGCCCGCCGGCGCCACTCGAAGTGTCATTCCTGATCGAGGCTGAGCTACGAGCTCGCGGCCTGCGTGACAAGTCACAGGTTCACTTCTGCTCGCCCATCGGCCGCGCCTTCACCATCGAGACGGTCAGCGAGATGGCGACGCCGGTGCTCGAGGAAAAGGGCATCGAGCTGCACACGTTCTTCAACGTCGAGGCAATCGATCCCGAGCGCAAGGTCGTGCAGAGCCTCGAGGGCGAGGAGCTGCACTACGACCTGCTCGTCCTGGTGCCGCCGCATCACGGCGCCCAATTCCTGATCGACTCCGGCCTGGCGCCCGCTCCGGGCGGCTGGCTGCCGACCGACCACCACACCCTCCAGGTGGGCGGACGGCCCGACGTCTACGCCCTGGGCGACGCGACCGACCTGCCCCTATCCAAGGCCGGCTCGACGGCACACTTCGAGGCGCCCATCGTGGCCGAGCGGATCGCCGCCTGGGTCACGGGCAAGCCGCTCAACGAGAAGCGCGGCAATTACACCGGTCAGGTGATGTGCTTCTTCGAGATCGGCGACGGCAAGGGCACGCTGCTGCGCTTCGACTACGACCATCCGCCGCGGCCGCCCAAGCCCAATCGCATCTGGCACCTGGGCAAGGTGCTGTTCAACAAGACCTACTGGCACACCGTGCCGCGCGGCCGCGTCTGACCGCGTCTGACTCGCGCCGGAATGGCGCCAAGTGAATACGCACATCCCTCCCGACGGCGGTCGTCCCGCAGCGCGACCGTCGTCGGACTTTGTCTGTTAGCTAGTTAATCGGCCAGGCTGGCGAGGATGTCCGGCCAGTACCGGTAGAGCAGGTGATGCCCTTCGTCGGGGTACATGCGCAGGCTGGCGCCGGGGATGACCTCGGCCAGATGGGTCGCCATGGTCATTGGGACGGTGTCATCGCGGCCACCCTGCCAGATGGTCACCGGCACGCGCAGCTCGGCCGGCTCGAAGCCCCACGGCCTGCTCAGGACGAGTGCCTCGTCGTACATGCCGCGGCCGCCCTGGCGATACAGCTCGGCCGAGTTGGCGATCATCCGGCTGCGCAGCTCGGGTTCGGCGAGAACCGCCTGATCGGCAGCGCACATGTCTGCCACGGACTTCTCGAAGAACTTCTCGGCGTCACTGCGCTGGCCGCGGCCCCAGTGCCACATGGCCAGGCGGATGATCCATGGCGCGCGATTGGCGAAGCGCACTGCGTGGCGATCGCGCCAGCGCAGGTAGCCCGGGTCGGTTGGCTTGGCCAGCGGCGCCGCCGGGCTAACGGCCGCGATGGCGTCGACGCGCGAGCCCATCACGAGCCCGCACGCAAGGCCGTACGGTCCACCGCCGGACCAGGCGACGATCTTGAACCGCTCGATGCCCAGGTGGTCGGCCAGCTCGGCGACGTCGCTGGGCCACTCCAGCAGCGAGCGTCCGGGCTGCGGCTCGGACAGGCCAATGCCCGGCCGATCGACCGCGATCAGCCGCAGGCCGTGGTCGAGCGCCGGGCCGTCGGGCGGGCAGACGATGCGCGTGGTGCCAAAGCCGTGGAAGAAGAAGACCGGTTTGCCGTGCGGATTGCCCGACTCGGACCAGCCCAGCCGACGACCGTCGGCCAAGCGCAGCAGATGGTCTTCAGGACGCGGGCCCCGCTCGACTTCACGCGTTCGAACGGCTGGCCGCGCCGGCGCTGGAATCGCGGTCAATGACGCTCCCGGCTGACGTTGTCATGCGTAGTATGGCGATTGATCGCAACTTGAGGGAGTGAGGAGGTCACATGTTCAGCGGCTGGTCCGATCGTCGTGCGGTTGCCCCCATCGTCGCCGAGCTCGTGGGCACGTTCCTCTTCTTCTTCGTGGGCATGGGCGCCGTAGCGAGCCTTGATCGTGCCGCGGCATCCGGTGGCGCGCTCGATGGCGCCGCTGGACTGATCGTCGTCGCCCTGGCCCACGGCGTCGTGCTGGCCGTCCTGGTCAGCGCCCTGGGCGCGATCAGCGGCGGCCACTTCAACCCGGCGGTGACCTTTGGCGTGTGGCTTGCCGGCAAGCTAGTCTGGCGCCGCGCGGCCGCCTACGTCGTGGCCCAGCTCATCGGCGCGCTGCTCGCGGCCATCGCACTGCGCGTCATCTTCAGCGCCACCGTCTCACCCAGCCTGGGCACGCCCGCGCTCGGAACGGGCATCGACGCTCTGGGGGGCATCCTGGTCGAGACCGTGCTCACGGTGATCCTGCTGACTGCCGTTTTCGGCACCGCCATCGACTCGCGCGCGCCCAAGATCGGCGGCCTCGCAATCGGCTTCGCGATCGCGGCCGACATTCTGATGGGCGGCCCGCTCACCGGCGCGGCAATGAACCCGGCGCGCTGGTTCGGCCCGGCGGCCGCCACCGGCATGTGGGACAACTGGTACGTGTGGATCATCGGCCCCCTCCTGGGCGCAGCGATCGTCGCCCTCGCCTATCGCTACCTCTTCGCCGAAGAGGCGAGCCTCGCCCGGACGCCGGCCGAACCCATGGCCTAGCCGGCGGGTTTCTGCCCGCCCAGGCCGCGCATCATCTTGATCGCCGCGAGCTGGTCGGCGTGATTGCGCCGGATCTCATTGAGCTCATCGGTCGACAGGTCAAGCTCGTTCGCGATCTGGGTCAGTTCGGCTGTCTCGTCGGAAGTGATGGCGCCGTCCGCGGCAGCCACGCCGAAGCATGCCTCGACCGCCGCGCGGCGCTGTTCGGGCCC
Source organism: Chloroflexota bacterium (assembly GCA_027346765.1). The sequence goes on from DAIERN010000011.1 coordinate 10,268, forward strand.
CGCGGCAGCGGCGAACTCGCGCGTCACGAGGTAGTCCTCCGTCCCGCCGTAAAGGTCAGCCTGGTTCTTGGCGATCTGCACCACTAGCACGGCCTGTGCCTCCGGCAGGCCGCCCATCTGGACGACGATCTGCTCCATCAGCCGCGTCTCGTCGGGGGTGACCGCGAGGTCGGCGTTGGCCGCGCGACTGAGCACGTAGGCGAAGCCGGCCAGGAAGCGGCGCCGCTCGGGCTCCACCTGTTCGAGCTGGGCCACGATGCGCCGCACGGTGGCCGTCTCAGTGTCGGCGACGCTCATCTTGTCGGCAGGAGCACCGCTCCCTTTGAGGAAACGCAGAAGTGCCATGATCTGAGCATGACACAGCGCGCTCGGAACCTGTGAGCCACGGCGAGCGTCACCCGCCCATGACACGACGCTTCTACGTACCGACGTTCGCCCTCCTCGCCGCGCTGCTGCTCGTAGGCTGCGGACAAGCGGGCGCCAGACCGGCCCCCACCAACAGCCCTGGCCCAACGGCTTCGCCCTCGCCTGCTCCCTCCCCCAGCCAGCCGACCGTTACCGACGTCCAGCTCCCGGCGCAGGCCGCGGCGTTGGTGTTTGCCAGCCAGGGGATCAGTCGGCTGGGGCCATTGCAGCCTGACCTGATCGGCCAGTCCGCCTGGTATGAGGCGTCCGAGGACGCCACCGGATTTCTCGTGACGATCACCGCCGGATCGGGCGACTGCCAGGCCGGCTGCATCGAAAAGCACACCTGGCGCTACCACGTCGATCGCGACGGCACCGTCGCCATCCTGGGCGACGAGGGCGACGACGTCGGGCTGCCGTCGGCCACAGGCACCGCCGATGCAGTCACCCTGAACATCACCCTGAACGCCGGACCGGTCTGCCCGGTGGAGCGCAATCCGCCCGATCCGGCGTGCGCACCGCGACCCGTGGCCAATGTCGATGTGTTGGTTTATGACACGGCGCTCAACGAGGTCGCCCGGGTGACTTCGGACGCGACCGGCAGGGCTGCGCTGCAGCTGCCGCCGGGCGCCTACGTCGTGGCACCGTCAATCGTGCCCGACCTGATGGGTCAGGCGACGGCACAGGCGTTTGCGGCCGTGGGTGGCGATTCGGTCGGGCTCGTCTTCAGCTACGACACCGGCATCCGCTAGCCGCAGGGGCATGGCATCGCGTCGCGTCGGCGCCAACGGAGCACCGGCGGCACCGCTAACCTAACCGGCGATGACGGTCGAGGCGGGCACGGTGAGCGCGACTCCCAGGAGCCCGGCGACGCGCGACCTGGGCATGAAGGCCACGCTGCTCTTCCCGACGCGCGAGATCGCGCAGCAGTACTACCTGCCGCTCATCTACACCGCGTGCCGGACGTGCTACAGCGAGCTCCAGCCGGACGACATCTTCGAGCGCGCGACGACCGGCCAAGTCGCGACCGAGAAGCAGCAGGACCTGATACGGCGCGTCATCGAGTCGGGCCACGGCTCGACGATCGAGCACATCGTTTTCACCTTCGGCATCAGCGGCGTGACGCGCACCCTGTCGCACCAGCTCGTGCGCCACCGCGCCGGCGTCGCGTTCGACCAGCAATCGCAGCGCTACCTGAACTACAAGAAGCCGTCGTACATGGTGCCCGGCTCGCTCCAGGACGCGCCGCCTGAGATGCGCGAGCACTTCACCGCGCAGATGGACGACTCGCTCGCGTTCTACGGCGAGATGCTCGAAGCGGGAATCCCCGGCGAGGACGCGCGCTTCGTGATGCCCAACGCGACGCGGACCAACCTCATCATGACCGCCAATCTGCGCTCACTCATCCACATGAGCGGCCTCAGGTTATGCACGATGGCCCAATGGGAGATCCGCCGGCTGTTCCAGCTGATCCGGCACGAGGTGTTCAGCGTTTCGCCCTTCCTGGGCTCATTCCTGGCACCCAAGTGCGTGCCTCTTGGCTATTGCGACGAGGACCGCAACCGCGACGAGCACTGCCCCATCCGGCCGCACAAGGACAACGTCCTCGCCGCATGGGCTGAGAAGAAAGCCGCGGCAAAGGCTGCCGGTCGGGACCTGCCGACGATCTAGCGGCTCTCGCGTGCAGGGCGTTGGCTAGCTGGCGCCGACCTGGCGAACGAAGTTCCGAATCAGCGCCTGGAAGCGCGACCCGGCCTCAGCGGCTGCCGCCAGGACCTCCTCGTGCGATAGCGGCTCGCCGGTGATGCCCGCTCCTGGATTGGTGACGAGCGACACGCCCACGACCTCGGCGCCGGCCCAGCGCGCGACGATCGCCTCGAGCACGGTCGACATGCCAACTGCATCGGCGCCGAGCGTCCGCAGCATGCGCACCTCGGCCGGGGTCTCGTAGGTGGGGCCGGTGAGCCCGGCGTAGACGCCCTCTTCGAGCGTTACCGCCTCGAGGGCCGCGGCCTTGCGCATGAGACCGCCCAACCGCGGGCTCCAGGCATTCACGAGATCGGGGAAGCGCGGCCCCAGTGCGTCGTCGTTGGCGCCCATCAGCGGGCTGCGGCCGGTGAGGTTGAGATGGTCGGTGATCAGCATCAGCGTGCCCGCCGGCCAATCCACGCGGATCCCGCCCGCCGCGTTGCTCAGAACGATCACCTCCGCGCCCAGGCGGCGCATCAGCAGCACCGGTTCGACAACCAGGCGCTCCGAGTTGCCCTCGTACAGATGGAGACGGCCCTGCAGGCAGACCACGGGCACTCCGTCAAGATGGCCCAGCAGCAGCCGACCGGCGTGACCCGGCGCCGACGCGGCCGGCCAGCCGGGCAGGTCAGCAAAGGGAACGGCAACGGCGTCGGTGAGGGCATCGGCCAGACCGCCCAGACCCGATCCCAGGACGATGCCCACCCGGGGCACGAGATCTGTCCTGGCGCGGACTGCGGGCTCGAGCGCGTCGAGCCGCTGCGAGAAAGATGGGCTGCTCATTCGCGGAGCATAAAGAAACGCCCGGAGAGACCTGCCGAGCCTCGTTGCGCCTTTGATGTGATCTCAGCGCTCGAGCGTCTCGCGGCCCCTCCGGGCAAGACCTAAGTTAGGGTCAGGCGGCTACCCGGTCAACGCGCTTATCCACTGATTTGGGCGATTGTGCCCAGATCTATCCACAATCGGAAAGCGACGTGTGGATAAAGAAGAACCCCGCCGCTCACGCGACGGGGTTCCTTGTTCGCTCTGGTTCGAGCCGCGGGCTAGCCCTTGGCGACGACCGTCTTCGCGTACGTGTCGTGCAGACCCTGGCGGGTCGGGCTCGACGCGGTCGTGTAGATCAGGTACAGGTAGTAGACGAACACGACGATGCCCAGGATGAGGCCGATGCCCCAGCCGTAGATGGAGCTGAGCACGGCCGGCGCGCCCAGCAGCAGCCAGCGATTGATCGCTGCCCCCTGCGAAACGGGCTGGCCGGTTGACGCATCGCGGACGCTCAGCTTCATGACCTTGTAGCCGACCGTGCCACCCATGCGGGTCCACATGCCGACGAAGTAAGCCGCGCTGATGATCAGCATCACGACGACGGTGGCCAGGCTGCTCATCAACGAGGGCACCTTGACGCTTACCCCGAAGATGCCGCCCAGCAGCTCCTCGCCCAAGATCCCGGTCATGATCGAGGCGACGATCGCGCCGATGATGCCCAGGATCAAGAAATCGATGAAGGCCGCGATGGCACGATCCGTGAAGTCGGCCAGTGCGACGCCGCCCGGGCCCGGCTTGGTGCCGCGCGCGGTCAAGTTGTTCGTCCATGACGGCATGCCGGACGGCGGCTGCCCGCCCTGCCCGGGCTGGTTCATGCTCACGCTAACTCTCTCCTCCTGTGCGTCGACGCCTTACGGTCGAGCAATGTGGGCCCTACGCCGACTTCCTCCCCGGGCACAGCCCGTCTGTCGGCTCTAGATGAGCATAGCGTTCGGAGGCAACTGCGCCAGCGCAATTTTGCTGTGAAATGGGCGGTTTCAGCCGCCGATGCGCGACATCTCCACGCGCTGAGGATCAATGACCGGCAAGCCCAGCCCGCCTTTGGTGGCGCGCGTGCGCAACTCGGAGTAGCGATCCTCGCGCTTCTGCCAGATGGCAGCGACCTGGTCCGCCAGATCGGCGTCGGCGCGTTCGCCGCGCAGGGCCGCGCGCAGGTCATGGCCGGTGCTGGCAAAAAGACAGGTGTAGAGCTGGCCGTCGGCGGTCAGTCGGGCGCGCGAGCAGTCGGCGCAGAACGGTTCCGTGACCGACGCGATCACCCCCACTTCGCCGCTGCCATCGCGGTACGCCCAGCGGTCGGCGACCTCACCGGGATAGTTGGGCGCCAGGGCGACGAGCGGCATCTGGGCATCGATCCGGCTGATGATCTCGCTCTGCGGCACGACGTCGTCCATCCGCCAGCCGTTGGTGTGGCCCACATCCATGTACTCGATGAAACGCATGATGTGGCCGCGCTCGCGGAAGTAGCGCGCCATGGGCACGACGTCGGCCTCGTTGACACCGCGGCGCACGACCATGTTGATCTTGATCGGCGTCAATCCCGCGGCGCGCGCGGCCTCGATGCCGTCGAGCACGGTCTGGACCGGGAAGCCGACGTCATTCATCGCGGCGAACGTGGTGTCATCGAGCGAGTCGAGGCTGACGCTCACGCGATCGAGCCCCGCACCTGCCAGCGCCGCGGCATGGCGCGCGAGGAGCGAGCCATTGGTGGTCAGCGTCAGGTCCTTGATGCCCGGCACGCCACGCAGCATGCGCACGAGGTCCGGCAGGTCGCGCCGCAGGAGTGGCTCGCCACCGGTGAGCCGGACCTTGGTCACCCCCAGGCGGACGAAGACGCGCGCAAGCCGAACGATCTCCTCAAATGTCAGCAGCTGCTCGCGCGCCAGGAACTCGTAGTCGCGGCCGTAGACTTCGCGCGGCATGCAGTAGGTGCAGCGGAAGTTGCACCGGTCGGTGACCGAGATGCGCAGGTCGTGCAGCGGCCGCCGCAGCCGATCATGCGGCCGCTCCCCCGTTGTGCCGTGGCCTTCCACGCGACCGATGGTAGCCGCGTTCCTGGCCCATGGTTCCGCCGCGGCCCTCCTCAAAGGGTCCTTAGCGGCACGGAGCGAGGATGATTCCGACCGTGGGTCGGAACCTTGCCCGGTTTGGGCCCGACATCGGCTTAGAGCGGGCCAACCTCCGACCGTGGAGCAGAAATCGGCGCCAAATCGGCACTATGCGGCGCCTCAGACCAAGGAATCGACCCGAGTTCCGACTCCCAGTCGGATCCCGGACCGGTCGCCCTCGCTATGCCCGCGAATGAAGCCGCAGCTGGCTACTCCTCCGTCGCGGCGCCTGAGCGGTCGCGGATCAGCTCGACTACGCCCGAATCAGCGAGCGTCGTCGTATCACCCAGGGCGCGGCCCTCGCCGATGTCGCGCAGGAGGCGGCGCATGATCTTGCCCGAGCGCGTCTTGGGCAGATCCGGGGTGAACAGCAGGTACTTGGGCTTGGCGATGGGGCTGATGACCTTGCCGACGTGCTCGCGTACTTCTGCGGCCAGCTCCTCGGTCGGCTCGAAGCCCACCCGCAGGATCACGAAGGCGAAGATCGCTTGCCCTGTGATGGGGTCATGGCGGCCGACCACCGCGGCTTCGGCGACTGCCTTGTGGTCGACCAGGGCCGACTCGACCTCGATCGTCGAGATGCGGTGGCCCGACACGTTCATCACGTCGTCGACGCGGCCGAGCAACCAGAAGTAGCCCTCCTCGTCGCGCTTCGCGCCGTCGCCGGCGAAGTACTTGCCCGGGAAGCGCGACCAGTAGGTCTGTTTGTAGCGCTCAGGGTCGCCGTAGATGCCGCGCAACATGGACGGCCACGGCCGGGTGAGCACCAGGTAGCCGCCGCCGCCCAGCGGCACGAACAGCGCGTCGAGTTCGCCCACGTCCTCCAGCAGCTCGAGTGCAGCCGTGCCCTGGCCGGCAATGACATGCGGATGGTCGTAAGGCGGGATCAGGGTCATGCCCTGTTGCTGCGCCA
>DAIERN010000120.1 GCA_027346765.1 Chloroflexota bacterium
GTCGTCGGCGCCCATCTCGAGGCCGACGACGCGGTCGACGATGTCGCCCGAGGCGGTGACCATGACGATGCCGACATCGATCGTGTCGCGCAGCGCACGCGCCAGCGCCAGCCCGTCCTCTCCGGGCAGGCGCAGATCGAGCAGCACGAGGCCTGAATCCAGCTTGGACAGCTCGAGCAGGTTGCTCGCCAGCCAGTCGAGCCGCTCGATCTGCTGGCCGCTCTTCTCCAGGAACTCCTGGCGCGTTGCCCGGTCCGGCACCTGGCCTTCCTTGAGCAGCTCGTTGAACGTGCGCAGCGCGGCGATGGGCGTGCGCAGCTCGTGCGACACGTCGGCCAGGAAGTCGCGCGAACGGTCACGGTCGCGCCGGATGAACTCGATCGAGTCCTGGACGCGCTCCGCCATGGCGTTGAAGGCCGCCGTGAGATCGAGCATCTCGGGCGAGTTGCCCGGTGAGGGCACGCGCGTGTCGAGGTGGCCTTCACTCAGCTCCCTGGCGGCGCTCGTGAGGCGCCGAATGGGGTTCGCGAGGCGGTTGGCAATGAGCAGCGACAGGATGACCGCCGCGACCAGGGCGAGCACCGCGGCAACGCCCATGACGCCGATGATCGTCTCGATCGTCTGCGCCCGATAGGTGAACGGATCGGACAGGGTGACCGTGACCAGGCGCTGTGGCGCGGCGGCGCCGGCCTGCGTCCAGAACAGGTCGGAGAAGGTGAATGTGTACGGGTCGCCGTGGATCGATTCGCGCTGCTGGCCGAGCTGGGCGTATTGGTCCGGGAGCGGCACGTCGAGCCGGTAGACGACGTCATTGGCGTGGTCCTGGTCGGGTGCGATGGTGATGCTCACGTCCGCTTGGGCGATGTCGCGCGCCGACTCGAACACGTAGCCCTCGTCGGAGGTGCCGAACGAGTCGAGCAGTCCGGGGGCGACCGTCAGCGGTTGTGTCGGCAGGAGGATGGGGCGCGGCGCCTCAACACCAGCCGACTGGTACAGCAGCAGCCGGCTGATCACCAGCTGGCGGATCTCGCCCGATCGCCGGCCCAGGTCCTCGCGCGCCTGCTGCGCGAAGTAGCCGTCGAGCAGACGCGGCAGCGTCGCGAACATCAGCGCGAGCACGATGGCCACCACCAACAGGAAGCCCACGACCAGGCGGGCGCGCAACCCGGTCAGGACGCGCGGCAACAGACGCGGCGGCATCAGGGCGCCGGGCTAGCGCTCCGCGAACGCGTAGCCCGCTCCGCGAACTGTGAGGATGAACTGCGGGTCGGACGGATCATCCTCGAGCTTCTCGCGCAGGTGGCTGACGTGGACGTTGATCGTCTTCTCGTCCTGGTCCAGCGCCTCGTAGTCGCGGACCAGCTCGATCAATTCCCTGCGCGAGAAGACGCGCCCCGGCCGCGACGCGAGGTGGCGCAGGATCTCGAACTCCGTTGCCGTCAACGAGAGGCGCCGGTCGCCGCGCTGGACGCGCCGGCGGTCCAGGTCGATCAGCAGGTCGTGGTGGCGGATGACGCGCCCGCCGGCGGCGTCAGCCAGCTCGCCATACGCGCGCCGGTGGAGCGACTTGATGCGGCTCATGAGCTCGCGCAGCCCAAACGGCTTGGTCATGTAGTCGTCCGCGCCCAGCTCCAAGCCGATGACCTTGTCCATCTCCTCGTCGCGCGCCGTGAGGAAGAGCACCGGCGCTTTGTTGCCCGCGCCGCGCAGCCGGCGCAGCATCTCGAATCCGTCCATCCCGGGCAGGCGCACGTCGAGCACGATCAGGTCCGGCGCCGCGCGCGTGGCGATCTCCAGGCCCTCCTCGCCGCTCCGCGCGACGGTGATGTCGTAGCCCTCCTGCTGGAGCGCGTACTGGAGGCCGCGCGCAACGGCGTACTCGTCTTCAACTATCAGAATCGAGGCCGCCACGCCTCGCATCGTACAATCAGCCGTCCTATGAGCCGACCAACGCTTTCCGCCCAGCCGCGCGACGTACGCGGCAAGGCCGTCGCCCGCCTGCGCAAAGGTGGCACTCTGCCCGCCGTCGTATACGGCGCGGGCATGCCTTCTCAGAATGTCGCGCTTGACGCGCACGAGTTCGAGCTGCTGCGCCGCCGGACCGGCCGCCACGCCGTGATCGACCTGTCGATCGACGGCGACGGTAAGGTCCAGCCGGTGCTGCTCCAGGCCATCCAGGAGCATCCGGTCAACCGCCGGACTCTGCACGTGGATCTGCTCGTCGTCGACCTGTCGGAGGAGCGCACCGTTGACGTGCCGCTCGTCTTCGTGGGCCAGTCTGAGGCGGTTGCCAAGCAGGGCGGCGTAATGCTCCACCTGCGCGACTCAGTGCTCGTGCGCTCCAAGCCAGACGATCTGCCGTCGGGCATTGAGCTCGACATCACCCCGCTGACCGATTTCGAGGCGACGCTGCATGCGTCCGACCTGGTCATGCCTGCCGGCGTGACCCTGGTCACGGACCCTTCCGAGCCGATCGCGCGCGTTCAGCAGCCGCGCATCGAGGAGGAGACCGTCGTGGGCGCTGCGGAGGCCGCTGCCGCCGAGGCCGCCACGACAGAGGGTGCCGAGCAGCCAGAGGGTGGCGCCGCGGAGGGCTCCGACAAGGGCGAGTAACCCCCTCCCCACGGCTGGGGCACATACCCGGAAATGCAGCAGCGCGGCCCGCAGGCCGCGCTGCTTTTGTGTACGCGAGCACTGGCCAACCGCATCCGTAGTGCCCGTATCCGGATACCGAGGCGCGCCTGAGTAGTCGAATCAGTGACTAAGCGGATTGTTCTTTGGAACCGCGGAGGCCAACCTTGCGTTTAGACGTTGCACGCGGAGCTCCCTCTCCTCCGCGCAATGGTCAGGAGCCGCAAAGCTCCTGAAGGGGCCGGGCTAGCAGCGCTGGGGCGCTCGCCCGGCCTCTTGGTTTCCCGGGCGCATGTCGTTCAGGCCAGCGCCGCCAGGAGCGCTGCCAGGCGATCGGCTGAGCCGGGCGCCTTGCCCAGGAACAACGACGGCTCGGTTAGCTCGAGCTCGATCAGGAGCGGCTCGCCGCCCTGGGCGGGGACGAGGTCAACCCGCGCGTAGGCCAACTGCGCCGCGCCACGGGGGACCGCGGCAAGGGCTCGCCTCGCGACGCTCATCTCTTCCGGGCTGGCGCTGCCCGCGTGACGACCTCTTCCTTGTACAGGCCGCTCACGAGGTCGCGCGGATCGGCCAGCATCGCGCCCTTGGTGACGCAGTGGCTGAACTCACCACCGAAGAAGATCAGCGCTGTCTCACCGCGCTCCTCGATGCGCTCGAGGTACGGCTGGACCATTACCGTCTGCGCCGGCGGCCAGCAGGCGCTCGGCATGCGCCCGCGCCAGTTGCGCGTCGTTCGCCACACCCAGATCGAACAGCGCCGCATCAACTGACCCAGCGCCGACTGCAGGCTTGAGGACGTGCCTTCCGCCAGCGGGTAGGTCGGCCGTCTGGCCCGGCTCGATCCAGCGGGTCGGTACCACCGGAACGCCGGCCGCGGCGAGGTCGCGCAGGTAGTGCTTGTCGGTATTCCAGGCGACCACGTCCGCCGGGTTGAGGATGCGCGGCACTGACCTGGCCCAGGCCACGAATTCGGCGCGGCGCGGCGTGTAGTCCCAGGTGGAGCGGATCAGCACGAGGTCGAACGCGGCCCAGTCGACGGTCGCGTCGTCCCACACGGCCGCCTGCGCATCAACTCCGTGCGCCCGCAGCGGCTCGAGCAGCAGCTGCTCGTCGGGGTCCAGGTCAGGCAGAGTGGCGCACGTCGCGAGCGCGATGCGCGTCATCTGCGCCGCGCGATGAAGATCGCCACCGCGCTGATGCCCAGCACGGCCGCGGCCAAGGTGAATGGCCCCGCCACGCCCAGCACGCTCGTCGTCATGGCACCCGTTGCGGGGCCCACGATGCCCGCCGCATAGAGCGGCAGGTAGACCAGGTTGAGCGTCGCCGAGCGGCGCTCTTCAGGCACCTCTGTCGCGAGCAGGCTGAAGATCATCGGCCCAATGATGCTGTTGAACGCCACGAACACGAGCACGGCCAAGGCGAGCAGCGGCAGGCTGGGCAGCCACGGCTCCAGGGCGATTGCGACCGCTCCGCCGGCGAGCCCGACCATCAGCACTGATCGGAAGCCGAAGCGGTCACCGCTCATCCCGCCAATGGGCGATGACAGCGCGCCGATCAACGCCGCGATGCCGGTCACAAAGCCGATCGAGCTGGCCAGCCCCGGCCCCGTGCCGACGAGGCCCTCGATGAGCACCGGCACGTACGGCCGGCTCATCTGGTTCGCGACAAACGCGATGAAGTAGATGATGAAGAGGCGGCGCACGGTGGGCTCGGTGAGAGCCGAGCGAACGGCGCCATAGGCCAGCCGCACCACCCTGCCCTGTGGGATGACGGTGGGCCGGACCTCGCGCGTGAGCGCGACCAGCAGCGCGGTCCCCACGGATGCCGCCGAAGAGACCGCGTAGATGGCCGACAGCGGGTAATGGAAGCCGTCGACGATGAGACCACCGACGATCGGCCCCAGCGCAAAGCCGACCGCCGTGCTGGAGCCAAAGAAGCCGATCGCCGTCCCGAGCCGATGGCGCGGCGCCACGTCGCGGAGTGCCGCGAGCATCACCCCGGTGTTGCCCAGCTGCAGGCCCACCAGGAGCAGGCTGAGCGCCAGCTGCCACGGCTCGCGGCTGAGGGCGATCGCGCCGAACACGACCGCCTCTACCAGCGCGCTGCGAATGATGATCGCCTTGCGGCTGTACTTGTCGGCCCACACGCCCCAGAGGGGCACCAGCGGCAGGCCGAAGACAAAGACCAGGGCACCGAGCGCGCCGACCCAGCGTGGGATCTCAGACTTGGGCAGCCCCAATGCCGCGAGATAGAGGGGCATGAAGGCGAAGACCTGGCTGATACCCATGGCTTCGACGATGGAGGTGACTGTGAAGACGGCCAGAACGAGCGTCCATGGTTGCGACGGACGCTCGACTCCAGCTTCCAGCGTGCGAGAACG